>NZ_JBVHLU010000066.1:0-63780 GCF_055558835.1 Embleya sp. NPDC025285 | reverse complement strand
GTCCGCCACCACCACCGGCCCCGACACACCCCGCCCGACCACACCCCCACCCTCAGGAGCCTGCTCCACGATCACATGCGCGTTCGTCCCACTGACACCGAACGACGACACCCCGGCACGCCGCGGACGACCCGTCTCCGGCCAAGCCCGCGCCTCGGTCAGCAATTCCACCGCGCCCGAAGCCCAATCCACATGGGGAGAAGGAGCATCCACATGCAGCGTCCTGGGCAGCACACCGTGCCGCATGGCCATCACCATCTTGATGACGCCACCCACACCCGCCGCGGCCTGCGTATGACCGATGTTCGACTTCAACGAACCCAACCACAACGGCCGATCCCCCGACCGCCCCTGACCGTAGGTCGCCAACAACGCCTGCGCCTCGATCGGATCACCCAACCGCGTACCCGTACCATGCGCCTCGACCACATCGACCTCGTCCGCCACCAGAGCGGCATTCGCCAGGGCCCGCCGAATGACGCGCTGCTGCGCGGGCCCGCTGGGGGCGGTCAGACCGTTGCTGGCACCGTCCTGGTTGATCGCCGAGCCGCGCACGAGGGCGAGTACCTCGTGGCCGTTGCGACGGGCATCGCTCAACCGCTCCAGGAGCAGTACGCCCACGCCTTCGGCCCAGCCCGTGCCGTCCGCGCCCTCGGCGAACGCCTTGCAACGGCCGTCCTGTGAGAGCCCGCGTTGGCGGCTGAACTCCACGAACATGCCGGGGCTGGACATCACCGTGACGCCGCCCGCCACGGCCAGCTCGCAATCGCCCACGCGCAGTGCCTGCGCGGCCAGGTGCAGGGCGACCAGGGACGAGGAGCAGGCGGTGTCCACGGTGACGGCGGGGCCGCGCAGACCGAACGTGTAGGGGACACGGCCGGAGAGCACCGAGATGAAGTTGCCGGTCAGCAGATATCCGCCGGCCTTCTCGTCCGCCTCGTGCAGTCGCGGCCCGTAGTCCTGGGCGAGCGCGCCGAGGTAGACCCCCGTGCTGCTCTCGCGCAGCGCGGCCGGATCGATCCCGGCCCGCTCCAGGGATTCCCACACGGTCTCGAGAATCAGGCGCTGCTGCGGGTCCATGGCGAGGGCCTCGCGCGGACTGATACCGAAGAACTCGGCGTCGAACCCATCCGCGTCGTGCAGGAATCCGCCCTGGCGGGTGTACGAGCGGCCCGCGCGGGACGGGTCGTCGTCGAAGAGGGTGTCCAGGGGCCATCCCCGGTTGACGGGGAAGCCGGAGACGGCGTCCTTCTCGTCCAGGACGAGCCGCCACAGGTCTTCCGGTGAGGCCACGTCACCGGGGAAGCGGCAGGCCATGGAAACGATGGCGATCGGCTCGTCCGGCGCGGCAGCGGTGATCACCGGTTCGGCGGGCGCCGCCTCGGCGGCGGTGCCGGTCAGTTGCGCCGCGAGGTGGCGGGCGAGTTCCGCCGGCGTCGGGTGGTCGAAGAGCAGGGTTACCGGGAGCCGCAAGCCGGTGGCCTCGACGAGGCGGTTGCGCAGTTCCACCGCGCGGGCGGAGTCGAGGCCCAGGTCCCGGAACGACTCCGCGCCGTCGACGCCGCCGTTGGGGTCGAGCCCGACGACCAGGGCGGTCTCGGCACGCACCAACTCCAGGAGACCGTCCGTGACCTCATCCGAAGCGCGCGCGCCCGCCGTGGCCGCGGCCTGCTCGTCCGCGACCCCGCCTCGCGACGGGGCCGGGCGCGCGGGCAGTTCGGTGAGCGCGGAGTCCGGGCCGAACGCCGGCCGCCAGTCCACGGTGACGCCGCCGGTGTGCAGCCGCGCGAGCGAGGCGAGGAAGCGGCGTGCTCCGGGTTGGTTGCGGCGCAGCGACTCCACCAGGATTGCGTCGGACCCCAGGTCGTCCAGGGTCTGCTGGAGCGCCATGGTGATGACCGGGTGCGGGCTGACCTCGATGAAGACCTGGTGGTCCGCCTCGAGTGCGCGCACGGAGCGCTCGAAGCGCACGGTGTTGCGCAGGTTGGCGTACCAGTAGGCGGCGTTCAGCGCGGTGGTGTCGAGGAAGTCGCCGGTCACCGTCGAGTGGAACGGCACGGTGGCGGTGTGGGGCTCGATCGGCGCCAGTCCGGTGAGCATCTCCTCGCGCAGTGCCTCGATGTGCGGGGAGTGGGCCGCGAGGTCCACCGGGATCCGCTTGGCCGCGATGCCCTCGGCGGGGAGTTCTTCGAGCAGCCGGTCGATGACGTCGCGGTCGCCGGACAGGATCACCGCCTGCGGTCCGTTGACCGCGGCGACGGCGAGTCGGTCGCCCCACTCGACGAGTTTCGGCTCCAGCGAGGCGAGCGACGCCGCCACGGAGATCATCGCGCCCCGGCCCGCGAGTCGTGCCTGGGCCTTGCTCCACAGTGAGACGACCCGCGCCCCGTCCTCCAGGGACAGGCCGCCTGCGACGACGGCGGCGGCGATCTCGCCGTTGCTGTGTCCGAGCACGGCCGCGGGCCGCACCCCGAAGGACTTCCACAGTTCGGCGAGGGCCACCATCACCGCGAACAGGGCGGGTTGCACGACGTCGTCACGGTCGAGGGACGCGGCGCCGGGTGTTCCGCGCAGCACGTCCTCCAGCGACCAGTCGATGTGCGGGGCGAGTGCCCGGGCGCCGGCCCGGATGCAATCGCGGAACACGTCGGAGTCGTCGAGGAGTCCGGCAGCCATGCCGATCCACTGGGAGCCCTGGCCGGGGAAGACGAAGACGACCCGGTTTCGCGCCTCGGCGTTGCCGCTGATCCGGGTGGCGCTGCGCTCGCCGTGGGCGAGCGCGGTCAGTTCGTCGGTGAGTTGCCGGCCGTCGTCGGCCCAGGCGACGGTCCGGTGGCGCACGGCGGAGGGTTCGGAGTCGGCGTGCGCGGCCGCGAGGGACAGGGCGAGGTCGCGTGGCGCGGACCGGTTCTCCTCGCGGTGCGCGAGCAGGTGACGTGCCCGCTCCCGTACGTCGTCCTGGGTCGCTCCGGAGACGATCAGGGGCAGTGTGGCGGTGCGAAAGCCCGGGCGTCCGGTGGCGAAGTCCCCTTCCGCGGCGGCCTCGACGAGGATTCGGCAGCCCGCGCCGCTCGTGCTCGACGAGGACCGGCCGTGCCGGACGGACAGCACGGCCTCCAGCAGCGCCGCCATGCCGGATGCCGGGCCCGACTCGCGTGGCGCCCCGTCCGGTCCGTCCGTCGCGTCGGTGTCGTCGGCGTGCAGTACCGCGTGTACGTGATCGCGGTCGGCTCGGGCCCGGGTGAGCGTCTTGAGCACCAGTACGACGCCGGCGGTGCTTTCGGGGCCGTCGACCCCGCCCGCGAGCGCCACGTCGGTCCGGCCCTCGCGCAGGCTCCGCGCGGCCAGGAGTACGGCCCGCGGCGCGGACGCGGCGCCGGTGGTAACGGTCGGCTCGAGTCCGCGCGGGCCGACGGTGCGGCCGGTGTCCGGCACCGCGAGGAACAGTTCGTCCCCGCCGCCGCGGAAGTCCTCCGGCGCGATGCCGGCGGTCGCCAGTGCCTTGCGGACCAGGGTGCGGAGCCGTCTGCCGGCGCCGGCGGTGGAGCCGGGCTTCGGGGCCGGCACCCGCCCCTGGGTGAGCAGCTTCCAGTAGGACTCGGGGTCACGGGCACCGGGGAGGCTGCAGGACATCCCGACCACGGCCACGGGGTCCCCGGCAAGTCCTGCCGCGCTGCGGGTGTCGTCAACAGACATGCCATTCCTCACTGGTGGTCAAGTGGTGTCCGGGGAGGGCCCGCGGCGGGCGGTTCGCGGCCGGCGGGGCGGACGGGTGTGTTCCGTCCGTGCGGCGCGGACCGGGTTCCGCACCGCGGCCCGCGTCGGCTCCGGGTGCTCCCCGTCGGCATCGACGACCGCGGCCCCCGGGATGTCCCGGTGTCCGCCCCGGTGGACCCATCGGGTTCGGTGGGCCCACCGAGGGGCGGGGCCGCGCGGTGTGCCGCGTGGCCGGACGACTCCGGTCGTTCCGCCGCGGGCGGCGGACGAGCCGGTTGCGGGGCGGCTGCTGGGTGCAGCGGCCGCCCCGGGTTCGAGGGCGACGACGGCGGGGACTCCCGCACCGTCGTCGCCGGAGCGGGCCAACCCGTCGCGGGCGTCGAGGAACCAATCCGAGGTCGCGGTTGCCGACAGGGACCGGAATTCATCCGGGTCGTGCGCGCCGGGGGCGTCGCACGACATCGCGGTGTCGGTGATGTCGGTGGCCGTGGCACACATGCGAACCCCCTTCCGGTTCCCTCGACGTACGGCTCTCACGGGTTGTGCTGTGGTCACCGCCGGGAGGCCAGCAGCTTCAGCAATGCGTCCGGCGCGTGCATGAAGTCGTGGTGGCCGCCGTCGACGACCCGGATGTCGACCGAGTCCGAGTACGCCCGCCATCCCTCGAGTTGGTCGAGGCTGACGTCGGGGTCGTCCCGCCAGTGCAGTACGACGATGGGACAGTGCAGCACGACCGGCTCCACCCGCCGGTACTCGCGCGCCGCGGCGAGGTCGCGCAACAGCACGGCCATGCCCAGGTCGACCATGTCCGGCCGCGGCTCGATCCCCCGGCCGCGCACGACCGACTCCAATTCGGCGCGCAATCGGGTCTCGCTCATGGTGAGCATCCGGTCGTTCGAGGCGTCGTGCGGTGCCGGCTGGCCCGACACGAACAGGCACTCCGGTCCCGGCAGGCAGCGTTCGGCGAGCCGGATCACGGTCTCGAACGCGGGCAGCGCGCCCGCGCAGTGCCCGAAGAACGCGAACGGCCGGTCGAGCCGCGGCACCAGGGATTCGGTCAGGTCGGCGGCGAGGTTCTCGTAGGTGTCGTAGTGGGGTTCGGCCAACCGATTCTCCCGGCCGGGGAACTGCACCGGGCAGACCTCGACGTCGTCGATGGCGGCCGGCCAGGCGCTGAAGGCCGAGGCTCCGGACCCGGAGTAGGGGAAGCAGAAGATCCGGGCGCGGTGGTCGCCGGTCTGCGGTCGGACGAACCACGGCGACGGGGCGGCGGAACCGGAGGTCATGGCGTCGTTCGTTTCTGGGCGACGATGGGGAGGTGGGTCATCCCGGCGATGAAGTACGAGCGCAAGTGCTGCGGTTCACCGCCGAGTTCGATCGATCCGAACCGTCGGAACAGTTCCTCGAAGAAGATCCGCAGGGTCATCCGGGCCAGCGGTCCACCGATGCAGTAGTGCGGGCCGAAGCCGAACGCGACCTGACGGCTCGCGTTGCGCGTCACGTCGAAGGTGTGTGGGTCGGTGAACCGGGTCTCGTCCCGGTTGGCCGACCCGATCCACGCGACGGTTGCCCCACCGGCCGGGATCGTGCCCTCGCCGATCCGGGTGTCGCGCACCGCGTACCGCATGAAATTACAGGCGGCCGAGGTCCAGCGCAGCCCTTCCTCGACCAGGTTCGGTACCAGCGACGGGTCGGCCCGGACCTTGTCGAACTGTTCGGGCCGCTCGATCAGCGCGAGCACCGTGCCCGAGACGGTGTGCGGCGTCGTCACGTTGGCGCCCAGGAGGATGCTGTAGCCGTCGAGGGCGATCTCTTCGTCGGTCAGCGGCGCGCCCCCCGCTCGCACGCTCATGAGGTGGTCGAGCAGGCTCCCGTCCTCACCCCCGGTGGATCGCCGCCGTTTGACCCGGTCCGTGACGTAGGTGACCAGTTCGTGGTGGGAGATGGCCAGGGTCGCGGCTTCGCTGCCGTGCTTGAAGTGCGGATCCGAGGGCGCCGTCACCATCGCGGTGAGCTGCACGAGCTCGTCCCAGTCCCGCTCCGGGATGCCGAGGAGCGGCCCCGTGACGATCGCCGGGAGGCGCAGCGCCTGTTCGGCCAGGTCCCAGGTGCCGCCGTCGAGCGCGGGTTCGAGGAAACGCGCGACCGACTGCCGGATCCGGTCCTCCCAGGGCGCCACCGCGCGCGCGGTGAGCTTGGCGCCGATCGCCCTGCGGACCTGGGTGTGTCGGGGCGGGTCGGTGGAGGTCAGCAGTTTGCCTGCCGCGACGTCGTCCACCCCGAGGTGGGTGACCACCGTGCCGCGCTCCGAGGTGAACTCCCGGTGGTCGCCGAGCACGCGGCAGACATCGTCGTAGCGGGTCACCGACCAGAACTCCCGGCCGTCCGGCAGGACTTGGTGGTGCAGGGGGGCCTTGGCCCGCATCACGTCCCAGATCGGGTGCGGATCGCCCGAGGTGTACAGGTCCAGGTCGAACAGGTCGACCCGGTCGAGGTCGACGTCGCGTGCTGCACCCGGCGTCAGCCTCACGTCCCTCCCCTCCCCCGCTCGATCAGCGCGGCGACCCGGGAAGGGGTCTGCGCCAGGTAGAACTCGCGCACGGACAGTGCGACGCCGTAGTCCTCGGACACCCGGTCGATGATCTTGATCCCGATGAGCGAATTGCCGCCGATCGCGAAGAAGTCGTCATCCGCCGCGACTTCGCGACCGTCGAGATATTCGCTCCACAACGCGGAGATCTCCCGCACGAGTGACTCCGGTGCGCTCGAAGGCGCGGCTTGCCCGTCCGATGCCTCGTCCTGCCCACCTCGCCGATGGACCTGCGGCGACGATTCCATTGCCAGCCTTTCCTTTCTCCGCCGAACCGGAGTGCCCACCCATGCCATTACCGGCACCATCCATCGGACCGTCACCGCCTTCGCGGCCGCCGGGGTCCCTTTTCCCTGTCGGCCCGGCGAGACGAATTCTCTTGAACAGCCGGGCGAATGTCTTGCGAATGTCTTCCGCGCACGCCGTGCCGGTGGTGTTCGGCGGTCGGATCACGCCGCGGTTTCATCGGTGCGAGTTTTCGACCGCGCACCGGGGTCATCGTGCGGCCAACGTATTTGGCCGGGAAAGCCAGGGCAAGAGACGTCGGTACGGACCCTGCTCCGGACACCTCTTGTCCCGCCGACGGGACATGCCACGTGGCACCGATCCCCGACCCGCCGTGAAGTCGGCACGAATCACCCGGGTATCGAATCCGACACCGCCGCCTCGATCCGTCCTCCGGCCGGAGCGGTGCCGTAATCCGTCCGGAAATTCACGATGTCGCGCCGATGGCGGGAATCGGGGTGTCACGCATACAGTCGGAGCGGATGGCGCAGGAAGAAGGCGCCTAGCGGGCCGTCTCCCGGGCCGTGGCGGAGAGGCCCCGGACGGTGCCGGAGATGAGGTCGGTGACCTCCCGGCTGTGCTCGTCGAGGTAGAAGTGGCCGCCCTGGAAGACGTGCAGGGCGAACTCGCCGGTGGTGTGCTCCCGCCAGGCTTCGGCCTCGGCGATCGTGGTGTGCGGGTCGTCGGTGCCGACCGACATCGTGATGGGACAGTCGAGCCGGACATCGACGACCCGGGGGTGGGTCTCGATGGCCGCGTAGTCGCCGCGGACGGCGTACAGGATCGAGGCCATCATGTGTTTGTTCTCCAACCAGACGGGGTCGGTGCCCCCGACGGAGCGCAGTTCCTCGAGGATGCCGGCGTCGTCACGACGGTGGACCGTTCCGCCGCGCAGTCGCGAGGGGGCGGGGTAGCCGGAGGCGAACAGCCAGGCGGGCGGGGCACCGGTGTCCTCCTGGAGGCGGCGGGCCACCTCGAAGGCGAGGGTCGAGCCCATGCTGTGGCCGAAGAAGACGGTGGGCCGACCGTCCTCGCAGCGGCGCAGCGCCGCGTAGGTGAGGTCGGCGAGTTCGGCCACGCTGTCCACGCAGCCCTCGGCACGCCGGTCCTGCCGTCCGGGGTATTGGATGGCGAGCACGTCCAGTTCCGGCGAGAGGGCTTTCGAGAGTGTGTAGTAGTAGCTCGCCGAACCCCCGGCGTGCGGAAAGCAGACGACTCGGAACTCGCTGTCGTCGCGGGGATGGAAGCGTTGGATCCACTCCCCTGTGAATTTCGCCGATCCCGTCATGCCCAACCCTTCCGTGAGTCTGCCGATTTCGCTGTGCGGCCCCGCCTGTCGGCGGCGGCTTCAGGAGGCCCGGTCGGCCGAACGGGCGGCCTGCTCGTCCAGCAGGGACGCCACCAGGCGTGGCTCGACGTTGCCGCCCGAGACCAGTACTCCGATGTCTCGGGCGCGCCCGTCGGCGGCGAGGCGCAGGGCCCCGGCCACGGCCGTGGCGGCGGCGGGCTCGATCAGCAGTCGGGCACGCAGAAGCACCAGGCGCATCGCCTCGGCGATGGCGCTCTCCTCGATCGTGAAGACCCCGGCGACCGTGTCGTGGACCAAGTCGTAGGGCAGTCGGCCGATCCGGTCGGGGCGCAGTCCGTCGGCGATCGTGGGCTTCGCGTCCACGGTGACCGGTCCCCCGGCGCGCAACGCCTCGGTCAGGGCCGGTACGGCGCCGGGCTCGGCACCGTAGACGTCGATGCCTCGGCCGGCGGTGGCCAGGCAGGCGCCGGCCACCGCGCTGCCGCCTCCGACGGGCACCACCACCGCGTCCAGGCGGCCGTCGGCCGCGGCCACCTGGTGGATCAGTTCCGCGGTGGCGGTTCCCTGGCCGACCACCACGTCCGGGTTCTGGTAGGGGTCGATCTCGTCGTAGCCGCGGGTGTGCCCGAGTTCCTCGACCACCGCGATCCGCTCGGCCAGGGTGGTGCCGGCCAGGAGCACCTCGGCGCCGGTCTCACGAATGCGCCGCACCTTGGTCGGCGCGGCGTCGGTGGGCAGTACCAGCACGGCCGGCAGTCGGCATCGGGCGGCGGCCAGGGCCACGGCTATGGCGTGGTTGCCGGTGGACTGCGCGACCACGCCGACGCTGCCGGCTCCCGTCAAGCGATCCATGGCCAGGAGCGCGCCGCGTATCTTGAAGGAGCCTCCACGCTGGAGGTTCTCCGCCTTCAGCCAGAGCCGGGCCCCGGTCGGCCGCTCCAGTTCCTCGCTGCGGACGACGGGCGTCCGCGTCACGCGGCCGGCGATTCGCCGCCGAGCGTCCTGCACGCCTTCGAAGCTCAGCAGCGGTGGCTGGTCGGTGACGGCCACGGCGTCCCGGCCGATCGGCATCACGCGTCTCCGTTTCGCCGCGACGTCGAGGTGTCCTTCGCGGATCCGACGGAAACGACCCGGTGATCGCGGGCGGATTCCGCCGCTATCACCTCCAGCACCTCGCGGCCGAGATCGACCAGGTACATGTGGTCGCCCGGGAACTCCACATAGCTGAAAGCGCCCGTGGTGGCGTCCCGCCACTGGCGGGCCTCTTCGGCGGTGACCAGGCCGTCGGAGTCGCCTCGCAGCGAGCAGATCGGCACCGACACGGGCTCGTCGACGCTCGGGACGTAGTTCTCGTGCATCTCGCAGTCGGCCTGCAGCACCGGCAGGATCAGTTCACGCATCTCCGGGTGGTCGAGGGCCTCGTGCCTGAACCCCGCGAACTCCTCCACCCGGGCCAGGAATTCCTCGTCGGGGAGCCCGGTCGCCCGCCGCTCCCGCTGTGTCCACGGCCCCGGCGAACCGCTGACGACCAGCCGCTCGACGTGCACGTCGCGCTTGCTCAGCAGATGCACCAGCTCGTACGCGAGCACCGCGCCCAGGCTGTGCCCGAACAGCACCACCCGCGCCCCTTCGCCGAGGTCCGCGACGATGCCCTCGATCTCGTTCTCGGCCGCCTCGACGACGTTCCGGTACGGCGTCTCCAGGATCCGTCGCTCCCTGCCGGGCAGTTCGACCGAGAGCACGCGCCACCGGTCCGCGGCCGGCGCCCGCCACGGGTGGAAGAACGACGGTCCCGCTCCCGCGAACGGCACGCACAGCAGCGCGGTCCGGTCCCCGTTGTCCGCGGACATGCCGGGTTCTTTCACCCCGACCAACCCCAATCATGCATTCGATGGTTCGGCGAATCGGTTCCGGGAAATCGTTGTCCGGTCATTCCGCCAGCTTGCGGACGATGACCTCCATGGCTTCGGCCACGGGTGCGGGCATATTCATTTCGTGGTGCGAGGCGTGCACGTCGTGCACCTCGATGGAACCGAGGACGTACGGCCGCCACAGGTGCGCGTACGAACCTTCCTGATCCGTCGCGCTGAAGAACAGCACATCGCCGCGGTAGACCGGCGATTGGAAATCCATCATCAGGTTCGTGTTGTTGGCCAGCACCTTCGACATGGTGTCCAGGGCGGATTGCAGATTGTCGGTGCCGATGTATTGGCCGAAGTAATCCTCGAGTTCCGCCCGGTAGTCGGAGAGGGTTTTGCCGGCGTGGATCTCGGTGAACCCGTGCCCTCCCGGTTGGGAGTCCAGGATGGCCGTGAGAGCGACTCGGTGCCCACGCCGGTCGAGCCCCTCCGCGACGGCTTGCACGAGTGTGCCGCCGTAGGACCAGCCGACGAGGTGGAAGGGCCCTTCGGGCTGGATCTTCAGCATCTCGGCGATGTAGTCGTCGACCATCTCCTCCACGGACCCCACCGGCGTGTCCACGCCGTCGGAACCGCGGGACTGCAGGGCGTAGGCCGCCCGGTCCCGCACGTACGGCACGAAACCGAAGAACGCCCAGCCCAGCCCGCCGCCCCCGTGGAAGAACCACAGCGGCGGCTTGCCCGTGCCGGGATCGTTGTTCAACGGCAGCACCACCGCGAACGGGTCGGGGTTGTCCACGGGTATGCCGCCGATCACCACCAGCGAGGCCAACTCGGCCACCGTGGGGTACTTGAGGATCGTCCTGAGCGGCATGTCGACGTCGAATCGACTGCGGATGCGGTCGCTGAGCCGGGTGGCCAGGAGCGAGTGCCCGCCGAGCGCGAAGAAGTCGTCGTCGATCCCGACCCTCTCGATGCCGAGCAACTCGGCGAAGAGGGAGCACAGTTCCTCTTCGTGGGCGTTGCGCGGCTCGCGACCGACCTCGGTGTTCGCATCCTCGGCCGGCAATGCCTCGCGGTCGAGTTTCCCGTTCGGGGTCAGCGGGATCTCCGAGAGCGGAATCACCGTGGCGGGCACCATGTACTCCGGGAGGCGCCCCCGCAAGTACTCGGGCAGCTCGGCGAGCAGCGCCTGCACGCCGTCGTCGGCCTCGGCCGGCTCGGGCATCACATAACCCACGATGCGCTTGTCGCCGTCCTGGTTCTCCCGCACCACGGCCGCCGCCTGGGCCACGCCCGGATGTCCGGTCAGCACATGTTCGATCTCGCCCAGCTCGATCCGGAAGCCCCGGATCTTCACCTGGAAATCGGTGCGCTCGATGTAGTCCAGCAGACCGTTGCCGTCCCAGCGCACCACGTCCCCGGTCCGGTACATCCTCGCGCCGGCCGGGCCGAACGGGCACGCCACGAACCGCTCCGAGGTCAGCTCGGGCCGACCCTGGTACCCGCGGGCCATTCCGGCACCGGCGATGTACAGCTCACCCCGCACCCCGGGCGGCACCGGATGCAGCCGCGAATCGAGCACGTACACCTGGGTGTTCCCGACCGGCAGTCCGATCGGCACACCGTCCCCCACCTTCAGGCGCGCCTCGGTGCACCACGTCACCGTCTCGGTCGGGCCGTACATGTTGAACACCTCGGCGGCCTGGGCCGCCAGGGTCTCGGCCAGGCGCAGCGGCACGGCTTCCGCGCCGATGATGATCCGCAGGCCCTTCGCGGCGGTCGGCTCGTGCATCAACAACATCTGCCAGAACGCGGGCGTGGCCTGCACCGCGGTGACCTCGTGCCGGCGCAGCATCGCCAGCACGGCCGACGGATCGGTGACGGTGTCCTTCCCCGCCATCACCATGGTCGCGCCCGCGATGAACGGGAGGTACAACTCGGTGTTCGCCATGTCGAACGCCACCGTCGTGCTGAACAACATCCGGTCCGCGGCCGACAACGGGAACCGCCGCTGGGTCGTGGCCAGGTAGTTCGCCACCGCGCCGCGCGGGATCGCCACCCCCTTCGGCTTGCCCGTCGACCCCGACGTGTAGATCACGTACTGGGCGTTCTCCGGGCGCACGACCACCTCCGGTGGCGCGTCCGGATACCCCGAACAATCCGCGCCGGCCAACGCGTCGGCGTCGAGCACCAGCAGCGGGTCCGCGTGCTCGAGGATGAAGTCGATCCGGGAACGCGGGTGATCCGGATCGATCGGCACGTAGGCGCCACCGGACTTGAGCACCGCCAGCAGCGCCACCACCAGATTCACCGTCCGGGGCAGGAGGACGGCGACCCGCGACTCCGCCCGCACACCGCGCTCGACCAGCCAGTGCGCCAGCCTGTCGGATCGCGCGTCCATCTCCCGGTAGCTGAGCGACTCCTCTTCGCCGATGATCGCGAGTGCCTCCGGGGTCGCCTCCACCTGCCTGCGCACCGCCGCGATCAGGCCGTGCTCCAGGGTCGGTTCGGCGGTGTCGTTGACCTCCGTCACCAGCCGCTGCCGCTCGCCCGCACTCAGTACGTCGACATCCCCGACGCACATGCCCGGATCAGCGACCGACTGCTCCAGGACACGCACGAACCGGGCGGCGATGGCCTCGACCGTCTCCCGCTCGAACAGGTCGGTCGCGTACAGGATGTTGCCCCGCAGCGCCCCCGATTCGTCCGCGATCACGTTGAAGAACAGGTCGACCTTGGAGGTCGACGGGAGGGCCTGCTCGGCCTCCAGGGTGAGCCCGGCCAGTTCCAGGTCGGGCCGCTCGTAGTTCTGTAGGCCGAGCATCACCTGGAACAGCGGCTGGTAGGCCGCGGAGCGTTCGGGGTTGATCGCCTCGACCACCATGTCGAACGGCACGTCCTGGTGCTCGTAGGCGGTCAGCGCCTTGTCCCGCACCTGCGCGAGCAGGTCGATGAACGACGGGTCGCCGGAGAGGTCCACCCGCAGTACCTGGGTGTTGACGAAGAACCCGATCAGATCGGCCAGCGCTTCGTCGGTCCGCCCGGCGATCGAGCTGCCGATCGTCACGTCGTCCCCGCCGCCGAGCTTGCGCAGCAGCACCGCCAACGCGGCGTGCAGGACCATCGACATGCTCGTCCCGCGCTCGTCGGCCAGCTTCTGCAGCCCCTTCGCCACCTCCGGCTCCACCACGAGGTCGACCATGGCGCCGCGCCCACTCGTCTCCGCGGGTCGCGGGCGGTCCAGCGGCAGGTTCAACGGCTGTGGCACTCCGGCCAGTTCCCTGCGCCAGTACTCGACCTGCGTCGCGGCGAGACTGTTCGGGTCCGTGACGTCGCCGAGTACCTCCCGCTGCCACATCGTGTAGTCCTTGTACTGCACGGGCAACGGCTCCCACCGCGGCGCCTCGCCGTCGCGGCGGGCTGTGTAGGCCGTGGCCAGGTCCCGGGCCAGCGGCGCGCCCGAGCTGCCGTCCGAGGCGATGTGGTGAAGCACCAGGACCAGCACGTGTTCCTCCGGCGCGCAGCGGAACAGGCGCACCTGAAGCGGTGGTTCGGCGGTCAGGTCGAAGCGGTACGCGATCGCCTCCTCGATCGCGCCGGCCATGTCCTCCGGCGCCACCTCGACCACCGACACCTGCGGCGAGGCCGCGGCGGTCGGGAGGATCCGTTGCCCGAGCTCACCGTCGTCGTCCGTCACGTAGATGGTGCGCAGGATCTCGTGCCGCTCGACCACGTCGCGGATCGCCGCGGCGAGGGCGGCGTGGTCCAGGGGTCCGGTCAGCCGGAAGGCCGCCGGCATGTTCCAGTTCTCCGACCCGCCCTCCATCTGGTGCAGAATCCACATGCGGCGCTGGGCGAATGACAGCGGAATCATGGCTTTTACTCCTCTACGAACATCTTGCGCAGCCCGGGGCGACGGGGAGCGGCCGATTCCTCCGACCACGCGGCGAGCGCGGACACGGTCGGCAGGTCGAAGATCTTGCGGATGGGGATCTCGATCCCCAGTTCGGCGCGGGCGCGGCTGATCAGCCGGGTGGCGAGCAGGGAGTGCCCGCCCAGGTCGAAGAAGCCGTCGTCGAGGCCGACCCGGTCCACGCCGAGCACCTCGGCGAACAGCGCGGCCAGGGCTTGTTCCCGGGCGGTGCGGGGGGCCCGGTAGGCGGCACCGGTGTACTCCGGCTCGGGCAGCGCGGCCCGGTCCAGCTTGCCGTTCGGGGCCAGTGGCCACCGGTCGAGGACGACGAAGGCGGACGGCACCATGAAGTCCGGCAGCCGCTCCGAGACGAAAGCGTGCAGGTCCCTGGGATCCGGGCCCAAGGGGGCCTCGGACGTCGTGCCGTCGTCGGTGACCGAGGGCACGACATACGCGACCAGTCGCCTGCCGGTGTTGCCGCCGCGCCCGTCACGGGCGATCACGGCGGCCTGTGCGACGGCGGGGTGTGCGGTGAGCGCGGCCTCGACCTCGGCGGGCTCGACGCGGAAGCCGCGCACCTTGACCTGGGTGTCGCCGCGACCCACGTATTCCAATTCGCCGTCGCCGTTGACCCGGGCCAGGTCACCGGTGCGGTACATGCGTGTGCCGGCCGGACCGAACGGGTCGGCGACGAAGCGTTCGGCGGTCGGCGCGCCGCGGCCGTGGTAGCCGCGGCCCACGTTCCCGCCGACGTACAGCTCGCCGATCGCCCCCGGCGGCACCGGAGCCAGGCCGGGGCCCAGGACGTAGGTGCGCATGTTGCCGAGGGGGGTGCCCACCGGCGCGCTGCCCGACCGGCCCCGGGGATCCGCGTCGACGGCGCAGGTGGTGGCGTAGAACGACTCGCTCTGCCCGTAGGCGTTGACGATCCGTACTCCCGGGAAGGCGGCCCGGGTCCTCTCCACGAGCGACGAGGGCAGGGCCTCGCCGGCGAAGACGACCGTCTCCACGGCGGTGCGATCGGAGATCTCGTCGACGAGTTCGGCGAAGGCGGACGGCACGGTGGAGATGACGCTGCCGCTCCAGCCCTTGCGGTCGCCCAGGACCAGGACGTCCTGGACGACGTCGACGACGCCGCCGGTGGCGAGGGTCGTAAAGATCTCGAAGGCCGAGACGTCGAAGTTGATCGACGTGCCCGCGAGAAGCCGCTTGCCCGGCCCCATGCCCACACGCGCGGCGAGCCGCAGCACGCCGTTGACCACGTTCGCGTGCGTGATGGCGACGCCCTTGGGCTTGCCGGTGGAGCCGGAGGTGTACATCACGTATGCCAACTGCTCGGCGTGGATCCGACGTTCGAGATCCGGGGCGTCCTGGGAAGGCTCGAGTGTGTCGAGGAGCAGATCCGGGGCGTCGTGCTCGGGCAGCACCGCGACCGTCGCGGAGTGCGCCACGACCAGGTGCGGCCGCGCCTCCTCGAGGATCGCGACGAGGCGGTGGCCGGGATACCTGGGATCGACCGGCAGATACGCGCCGCCCGCCTTCAGGACCGCGAGCAGTGCGATCACCAGGTCCGCCGTCCGCGGCAGCGACACCGCGACCAACGCTTCCGGGCCCACGCCACGGTCGACCAGTTCGCGCGCCAGGCGGTCGGCCCGGGCGTTCACCTCGCGGTACGTGAGCGACTCGCCCCCGGCGACCACGGCGACCTCGTCCGGGGTCCGCGTCGCCTGTGCTTCCACGAGCCCGGCGATCGTGACGTCCGGGGTCGGGACGGCCGTGTCGTTGAACTCGACGAGGAGTCGGTGGCGTTCGGCCGGGTCCAGGACGTCGAGCTGCGCGATCCTCAGCTCGGGCGTGGCCGCGAGTTGTTCCAGGACGCGCACGAATCGGTCCGCGTACACCTGCACCGTGTCCCGGTCGAAGACACCGGGCGCGTACTGGAGGAGGAACTCCAGGCCCGGATCGGCCGCCGCCATCAGCGCCAGGGGGTAGTGGGTGCCGTTGGACGGGCGCATGCCGAGGAAGGCGATCCCGTCCGCGGCCTCGGTGGCGGCGCCGATGCCCTCCCGGTCGACCGGATAGGACTCGAAGACGACCAGCGTGTCGAAGAGGGTCTGCAACCCCACCACACCCTGGATCTGGGTGAGGCTGTAGTGGTGGTGCTCCAGGAGGCCGGCCTGCCGGTGTTGAAGGCGGGTGACGACCTCGGCGAGGGTGTCGCCGGGCGCGTACTCCACACGCACGGGCAGGGTGTTGATGAACATCCCGACCATCGACTCGACCCCGGTCACCTCGGCCGGGCGCCCGGAGACGGTCGCGCCGAACACCAGGTCCCGGCGGCCGGTGAGTTGGCCGAGCAACAACGCCCAGGCGGCCTGGACCACGGTGTTGATGGTCACGCCCAACTCGGACGCGCGCCGGTTGAGTCGGCTCGACAAGTCGAGGGAAAGTGCGAACTCGACCTGGTCGAGGCCGTCTTCGCTCGCGCCCTTGGAGCCGGGAGCCAGCAGGGTCGGCTCCTGGACCCCATCGAACTCGGCCGCCCACGCCCTTGCCGCCTCGTCCTGGTCCTGTCGTGCGCGCCAGGCCAGGAACTCGCCGTAGCTCCGCGTTTCGGGCAGCTCGACGCGGTCGCCGTCGGCCGCGTAGAACAGCAGCAGTTCGCGCATCAGCAAGGGCGTGGACCAGCCGTCGTAGAGCGCGTGGTGGGTGGTCAGCACGAGTTCGGCCCGATCGGGCCCGAGCACGACCAGCGCCAGCCGCGTCAGCGGCGGGTTCTCCACGTCGAAGTGGGCGGCCCGATCCCGGACGAGGAACTGCTCCAACGCCTCGGTTCGCTCCGCCTCGCCGCGCCCGGTCAGGTCGAGGTGCTGCCACGGCAGGGTCACCCCGGCCGCCGGCACCACCTGCACGAAGTCGCCGTCGGATCGGTTGACGAACGCCGCACGGAGGTTGGCGTGACGCTCCAGCAGTGCCTGCCCGGCCCGGCGCATCCGCTCCGGGTCCACCGCACCGGCCAGGTGGAACGCCATTTGCACGTGATAGGCGTCGAACGAGGATCCGGCCAGCATCGAGTGGAAGAGGATCCCGGACTGCGCCGGGGTCACCGGCCACACCTCGGCCAGCCGGCCGAATCGGGCCTCCCAGGCGTCGATCTCCCCCTGGCTCACCCCGACCAGGGGCGCGTCCGTCGGGGTCATCCCGCCCGCGTCGGGGCTCGCGGCGTGCCGGGCCAGGGCGGTCAGTGCCTCGACCCACAGCCCGGCCAACTCGGTCGCCTCCTCGCGGGAGAGCACACCGGTGGGGAAGGCGAACCAGGCGGTCAAACGCTCGCCGTCGGGGGCGCCGGCGGCCACCGCGTTGATCTCCAGCGCCGACAGCGCCGGCATGTCCGCGTCCGGCGCGGCGATCAGGTCCGGCTGTGTGGTGTCCGGTGCCCAACCCAGGCCCCGCAGTTCCTCGGGGATGTCCGCGCCGGAAGTCCGACCGAGGTAGTTGAACCCGATCTGCGGTTCCCGTTCCGCGGCCAGCGCGGCGGCGGTCTCCGGGTTGAGCCGGCGCAGCAGGCCGAAGCCGATCCCGTTGTCCGGAACCGCCCGCAGTTGCTCCTTGACCGCCTTGATCGCCCGACCGGCGGCCGGACCGCCGGCGAAGGCTTCCGCCACGTCGACGCCGGCCAGGTCCAGCCGCACCGGATACATCGCGGTGAACCACCCGATCGTGCGCGAGAGATCCGCGCCGGGCACCACCTGCTCCTCCCGGCCGTGCCCTTCCAGGCGGACCAGCGTCGAGGAGGCGGGCACGCCCCGCGTGCGACGCCAGTGGGCCAGCGCGAGCGCCAGAGCGGCCAGCAGCCCGTCGTCGACGCCGCCCCCGAAGATCGCGGGCACCGTGTTCAGCACTGCCTCGGTGACCTGTGCCGGTACCTGGACGCGCACCGTGTCCACGGTGGCGGCGACATCCCGCGCCGGATCCGGCTTCCGTGCGCCGAGCACCGGCTCGTCATCGCGCAGGATCCGCTGCCACAGGGGCAGTTCCGCCACCCGCTCCGGGTTGTTCGCCTCGTCGGCCAGCGCGTGTGCCCAGCGGCGCAACGAGGTCCCCACCTCGGCGAGTTCCGGCGCACGACCGTCGCGGACCCGCTCCCATGCCGCGACCAGATCCGGTAGCAGGATCCGCCACGAGACCCCGTCGACCACCAGATGGTGCAGCACGATCAACAACCGGCCCGCGTCCGTGGGCGAGGTGAACCACACGAACTGCGCCATCACCCCCGCGTCCGGATCCAGCCGACCCGCCGCCGCGTGCAGCTCGGCGAGAGCCGCGTCCGCGGCCGTGCCGGTGTCGCCCACGGCGACCTCCCGCAGCAGCGTGTCGGCGTGCACTCGGCCGGGCGATTCGATCCACAGGCCCGACCGCGCCCGATCGAGCCGCGAACGCAACACGTCGTGCCGGTCCAGCACGGCCTGCACCGTCGCCACCAGCCCCGCCCGGTCGATGTCCTCGGGCAGGGTCAGCATCGCGGTCATGCAGAGCCGGGACAGGCCACCGCCGAGCGCGAGCACGTGCTCCGCCGTCGGGGGCAGCGGAGCCCACCCCGTGCCGCCACCCGGCAGTTCCGCCAAGCTGAGGCGTTCCTCTTCGCGTCCTTCGACCAGTTCCGCGAGCCGAGCGACCGTGCGGTGCTCGAAGATCTCCCGTGTGTTGATGTCGATGCCTCGGGCCCTGGCCCGCGCGACGATCTGGATGGAGCGAATGCTGTCCCCGCCACTGGCGAAGAAGTCGTTGTCGACGCCGACGCGCTCGACGCCGAGCACTTCCGCGAACAGCGCGCCTAGGGCCTCCTCGTGTTGACCACGCGGTGCCCGGCCGGTCGATACCCGCGCGTATTCCGGCGCGGGCAGAGCCCGGTGGTTCAGTTTTCCGCTCGGAGTCAGCGGTAGCGCCGAGAGCGGCACGATCGCGGTCGGCAGCATGTAGTCGGGGAGACGCCCACGCAGGTATTCGGGCAGTTCGACGAGCAACGCACCGATCGATCTGGCCAGTGCGGGGGCGTTCGCCCACGTGCGCCCGCCCGCACCGGTGGGAACGAACGAGCCGGAGACGGTGCGCGGTCGGATCTGCCGCTCGGGCAGCAGCACCGCTTCGAAGCAGCGCGCGTCCTCGCCCGACCAGGTGAGAATCGCGTCCCGACCGTTCTCGCGTGCCCACCGGAGCAGATCCTGCGGATCCACCGGTGCTCCCGGCGGGGACGCCGAGTCCAGGAGACCGGCCGCGACGGTCACGGCGACCTCCTCGACCAGACGCGCGTTGGGTATCCCGCTGACCCGTACCGGGCCCTGTGCCGGGTCCGCGTGGCGGGCCAGGTCGGCCAGGTCGGCCGACTGCCCACCCCACGGCACCGACCGCACGCCGGCCAGGTCGAGGACGTCGGCCGGTTGCTTGTGCAGGACGACCTCGTAGCGGTGCCGGGTCAGCTCGTTCTGCGCCCGCCCGGGCTTCAACCGGATGTCGACCGCGACCGGATCGCCTCCCGCCCACTCGGTGAACCACTCCGGAGCGATCACCAACTCCTGCTCGGCGAGCAACGCCTTCTCCACCAGCCGGCGCAGCTCCTCATGGGAGGCGTGGGGGTTTTCGGCGTATTGCACGGCGGTCAGCAGCAGGCGGCGGGTCGTGGCGTTGCGGACGTCGCCGACGATGACGCGGCCGCCGGGCACGAGGAGTTCCATCACCTGGCGGAGCACCTGGTCCAGGTACTCGATGCTCGGGAAGTACTGCACCACCGAGTTGAGCACGACGGTGTCGAACCGGCCCCGGGGCAGCCCGGAGACGTCGTCGGCCGGTTGGGCGCTCAACCGGACCCGGTCGCCGTATCCGGCCTGTTCGGCCTGCGCCCGGACCCGGTCCACCACCGTGGCCGAGATATCGGTGCCCCAGTACTCCTCGACTTCACCGACGATCTTCCCCAGGAGCAGACCGGAACCCACGCCGATCTCCAGCACCCGCCGCGGCGCGTACCGCAACACCTGTGCGACCGCCGCGTCCTGCCACTCCAGCATCTGCTCGAGCGGGATCGGCTCACCGGTGTAGCTGGAGTTCCAGCCTCCGAAGTCCTCGCCCAACACCTCGTCACCGGAACCGGCGTAATTGTCGTCGTAGAGGTGACGCCACTCGTCCACCTGGGCGCCGGCATCGGCCGGCGCGGCATCCGGCCTGGGCACCACGTATCCCACGAGCTGCTTTTCGCCCTGCTCGTTCTCCCGCAGCACGACCGCCGCCTGCGCCACACCGGGATGGCCCGCCAGCGCGTGCTCGATCTCCCCCGGCTCGATCCGGAAACCACGGATCTTGACCTGGAAGTCGGTGCGGCCGAGGTATTCGACCTGGCCGTCCCGGTTCCATCGCACCAGGTCCCCGGTGCGGTACATCCTGCTTCCCGGTACACCGTAGGGGCACGCGACGAACCGATGCGCGGTCAGATCCGGTTGCCCGAGGTAGCCCCGGGCGAGCCCGACGCCGGCCAGGTACAGCTCACCGGCGACCCCGGGCGCGACCGGGCGCAGCTCCGTGTCCAGCACGTACACCCGGGTGTTCCAGATCGGCGCGCCGATCGGCAGCCGGTCCGAACCCGGTACGTGCTCTCGCGCGGTGACCTCGACCGCCACCTCGGTGGGGCCGTAGAGGTTGTGCACGGCACAACCCGGCAGCAGGTCGGCGACCTTGTCGGCCAACTCGGCGGGGAACGCCTCACCTCCCGCCTCCACCCAGCGCAGCCCGGAGCACCGCGCCGCCGAGGGCTCGGCGACGAACACTTCCAGCAGCGAGGGAACGAAGAAGGCGCCGGTCACCCCCTCCCGCCGGATCAACTCGGCCAGATACGCCGGATCCCGGCGCCCGTCCGGTCGCGCGATGACCACGGCCGCACCGGCCAGCAACGGCGTGAACGACTCCGGCACCGAGGCGTCGAAGCTCGCCGACGAGCTCACCAGCACCCGGTCCCGGACGCCGATCCCGAAATAGGCCAGGCGCCACGCCATCAGGTTCATGATCGACCGATGCGAGACCTGCACACCCTTGGGAGCACCGGTGGACCCGGAGGTGTAGATGACATACGCGGGGTTGTCCGGCGACAACGACCGCTGCGGGTTGGCCTCGGAGTACCCGGACACCTCCGGAAGCTCTTCCTCGAGCACCAGCAGCGGCCTCGCGGTGTCCAGCAGATACCGCACCCGGTCCTCGGGCAGTTCGGTGTCCACCGGCAGATAGGCCGCGCCCGTCTTGATCACCGCGTAGATCGCCACCAGCAGATCCACCGAACGCGGGATCCGCACCACCACCAGCCGCTCCGGACCCGCGCCCTGCTCGACCAGCCAATGCGCGAGTTGATTGGCGCGCCGGTTGAACTCCCGGTAGGACAGCGTCTCGTGCTCGCCGATCAGCGCCACCCGGTCGGGCTCGCGCGCCACCTGGGCCTCGAACGCGCCCGGCAGGGTGTCCGCGACCACCGGATGCGCCGTGTCGTTGACCTCCCCTATCAACCAGTCCCGTTCCTGTGTCGACAGCACCTCGATGGCGCCGACCGGCAGCGTCGGGTCCTCGAGCACCTGCTCGAGGATGCGCACGAACCGGTCGACGATCCGCACGGCCGTGCCGTGCTCGAACAGGTCCGTCGCGTACTCCAGGAGCCCGAGCGCGCCCCCGGACGCCTTCGGGACGATGTTGAAGAACAGGTCGAACTTCGCGGTACCGGTGCCCGCCCCGACCGGGGTGACCCGCAGACCCGGCATCTCGATCTCCGGCCACACGAACTGCCAGCCCAGCACCGTCTGGAACAACGGCTGGTACGCGGTGGAGCGATCCGGGTTGAGCAGCTCCACCAACCGTTCGAACGGAATGTCCTGGTTGTCGTACGCGGCGAGGGCCTTGTCCCGTACCTGCTTTAACAGCTCGCCGAACGTCGGGTTCCGCGACAGATCGGCGCGCAGTACCCAGGTGTTGACGAAAAACCCGATCAGGTCGTCGAGTTGCTCATCGGCGCGCCCCTCGATCGGACTGCCGATCGTCACATCCTCCCCCGCGCCCAGCTTGTGCAGCAGCACCGCCAGCGCGGCCTGGGCCACCATCGGCGCCGTGCCACCGTGGTCCACGGCCAGCTTCTGCAACCCGGACAACACCTCGGGTGCCAGCTCGAAGTGCACTTCGCCGCCGCGATAGCTCGCCACCGTCGGCCGCGGCCGATCCAGCGGAAGTTGCATGGGCTGCGGAACTGCGGCCAACTCGTCCTTCCAGTAAGCGAGTTGCGCTGCGGCCACGCTCTCCGGGTCGGCTTCGTCACCCAGCACCTGCCGCTGCCACAGCGTGTAGTCCTTGTACTGCACCGCCAGCGGTGCCCACTCCGGCGGCCTCCCCCGATGGCGGGCCTCGTACGCCGACATCAGGTCCCGCAGGAACGGCGCCATCGACGC
Organism: Embleya sp. NPDC025285; assembly: GCF_055558835.1. Lineage (NCBI taxonomy): Bacteria > Bacillati > Actinomycetota > Actinomycetes > Kitasatosporales > Streptomycetaceae > Embleya > Embleya sp. NPDC025285. The sequence continues at coordinate 41,636 of NZ_JBVHLU010000066.1, read as the reverse complement.
CCCGTCCGCGGCGATGTGGTGGAACACGAACACCAGGACGTGCTCCTGCGGAGCGATCCGGAACACACTGGTCCGCAAAGGAAGTTCGGTGACCAGGTCGAACGGCTCGCGCGCGAACTCGTGCAGCGCGGCATCCACCGCGTCCGCGGCCACGTCGACCACCCGAAAGGGCAGGGTGGCCTCCTCCGGAGACAGGATCCGCTGCTCCGGCGTACCGTCCGCGTCCTCGACGACCAGGGTGCGCAGGCTCTCGTGCCGGGTTGCGACATCCGTCACGGCCGCGGCCAGGATCGTGGTGTCCAGCCGTCCTTCCAGGCGCAGCGCGAACGGCACGTTATAGGTCGCGGAGGGGCCTTCCAGGCGGTGGAGGAACCACATCCGACCCTGGGCAAAGGACAACGGGATCATCGACGCTTCTCCTCTATGGTCATCTGTCGCAGCTGGGGGCGCTTCGATGTGGCCAACTTCTCGATCTGCTCCGCCAGCTGGGCAACGGTCGGATTGCGGAACACCGTCGTGACCTTCACGTCGACGTTGAGCTCGCCGCGGATGCGGCCGGTGAGCCGGGTGGCCAGCAGCGAGTGCCCACCGTGCTCGAAGAAGTTGATGTCGATGCCGACCTCGTCCACCCCGAGCAGCTCGGCGAACAGTCGGCACAGGACTTCCTCGGTGTGGTTGCGCGGCCCTCGCCCGGCGGCGACCTCGGCGTGGTCGGGTGCCGGCAGCGCCTTGCGGTCGAGCTTCCCGCTCGATGTCACGGGGAACTCGGCGAGCGGCACGATCACCGAGGGGACCATGTACTCCGGCAACCGCTCCCGGGCCAGCTCCGCCAGGCCGATGAGGTCCGGCTCGAACGGTTCCGCCTTGCCGTTGCCCGGCACCACGTACGCGACCAACCGCTGGTCGCCGGAGCGCTCCTCGCGCACCACGACCACCGCGTGCTCGACGTCCGGGTGCGCGGTCAGCGCCGCCTCCACTTCGCTCAGCTCGATCCGGAAGCCGCGGACCTTGACCTGGAAGTCGGTACGTCCGAGGTACTCGACCCGGTCGTCCTCGTTCCACCGCACCAGGTCCCCGGTGCGGTACATCCGGGTTCCCGGTGCTCCGTACGGGCAGGCGACGAAGCGGTGTGCGGTCAGGCCCGGTTGCCCGACGTAGCCCCGGGCGAGTCCGGCACCGGCCAGGTACAACTCGCCGGCGACCCCGGGCGGGACCGGGCGCAGCGCCGCGTCCAGCACGTACACCCGGGTGTTCCAGACCGGTGCGCCGATCGGCACCCGGTCCGCGCCGGGCACGTGCTGCCACGCGGTGACCTCCACCGCCGCCTCGGTGGGCCCGTAGAGGTTGTGCACACCACACTCCGGCAGCAGTTCCGCCGCCCTGTTCGCCAGCGCGGCCGGGAACGCCTCGCCCGCGACCTCGATCCAGCGCAGGCTCGTGCACTGCTTGGCCGAGGGCTCGGCGACGAACGCCTCCAGCAGGGAGGGCACGAAGTCCGCGCCGGTCACCCGCTCCCGGTGGATCAACTCGGCCAGATAGGCCGGATCCCGGCGGCCGTCCGGGCGCGCGATCACCACGGCCGCCCCGATCTGCAGGGGGGCGAACAACTCGGGCACCGAGACGTCGAAGCTCGCCGAGGTGCTGAGCAGCACCCGGTCCTCGGCGCCGACGTCGAAGTGCGCCAATCCCCACTTCAATCGGTTCATGATCGAGCGGTGCGACACCAGCACACCCTTGGGGCCGCCGGTGGAGCCGGAGGTGTAGATGACGTACGCGGCGTTGTCCGGCGACAACGTCCGCTCCGGATTCACCACCGGGTAGCCGGACACGTCCGGGAGCGCCCCGTCGAGCACCAGCAGCGGCTCGGCGCTGTCCAGCACGTGCCGCACCCGGTCCTCGGGCAGGTCGACGTCCACCGGCAGGTAGGCCGCACCCGCCTTGACCACCGCGTAGAGCGCCACCAGCAGGTCCACCGAGCGAGGGATCCGCACCGCGACCGCGCGTTCCGGACCGGCGCCCTGCACGACCAGCCAATGCGCGAGTTGATTGGCGCGCCGGTTGAACTCCCGGTACGTCAGCGTCTCGTGCTCGCCGATCAGCGCCACCCGGTCGGGCTCGCGCGCCACCTGGGCCTCGAACGCGCCCGGCAGGGTGTCCGCGGCCACCGGATGCGCCGTGTCGTTGACCCGCCGCACCAGCCGGTCCCGCTCGTCCCGCACCAGCACCTCGAGGGCGCCGACCGGCGCCGTCGGGTCCTCGAGCACCTGCTCCAGCACACGAACGAGCCGAGCCGCGATGAGCTGGGCCGCTTCCCGGTCGTAGAGGTTGTTGCGGTAGTCGAGGGAGAGCCTCAGGTAGGGGTCGGACGCGTTGAGGGTCAGGGCGTAGTGCGAGCCCGCGAACGGCCGGATGGCGTCGATCGTGAACCCCGCCGCGGTGTTCGCGTCGACGATGCCCTCGCGGTCGACCGGGTAGTTCTCGAACACGACGATCGTGTCGAACAGGGCGGGCAGTCCGACGCCGCGTTGGATGTCGGCCAGCCCGTAGTAGTGGTGGTCGAGCAGCGCGGTCTGCCGCTCCTGCAATGCGGTGACGATGTCGCCCACGCTGTGGTCCGGCGGGCAGAACACCCTGGTCGGCAGGGTGTTGATGAACAGGCCGACCATCTCTTCCGAGCCGGGGAGATCCGCCGGGCGGCCGTTGACCGCGGCGCCGAACACCACGTCCCGCCGCCCGGTCAGCTTCGAGAGCAGGATCGCCCACGCGCCCTGCAGGAGCGTGTTCAGCGTGACCCCGAGTTCCGCGGCGCGCCCGGCGAGTTCACGTCCCTGGTCGATCGACAGCGGTACCTCGACCCGCCCCAGGGCCGCCGCCTTCTCCTGGAGGGGAGCATCCGGGGCCATCAGGGTCGGCTGGTCGAATCCGGCGAGCTCGGCCCTCCACCGCTCGGCCGAGGCCGCCCGGTCTCGTGTGGACAGCCAGGCCAGGTAGTCACCGTAGCTCCGGACCGGAGCAAGTTCGTGGGTCCCGGAGTACAGCCGAATCAGATCCTTGAACACCAACGGCGACGACCAGCCGTCGAACACGGTGTGATGCGCGGTGATGACGAGTTTGCCCCGCTGCGCCCCGCAGGTGAGCAGTGCCAGGCGGAACAACGGCGGCCGGGTGGGGTCCAGCCGGTCGGCCCGATCCTCGGCGAGGACGTTGTCGAGCACCGCGTCCTGCTCGGCCACGCTGCGATCGCCCAGCTCGATGTGCCGCCAGGGCAAGGCGACGTGTTCCGCCACGACCTGCACCGGATCGCCGCCGGCCCTGATCAGGAACGCGGAGCGCAGGTTCGGATACCGCTCGAGCAGCGCCTGCCCGGCCGACCGCATGCGCTCCGGGTCCACGTGCCCGGACAGGTGCAGCACGAACTGCATGTGGTAGACGTCGAAGGAGCCGTCGGCGATCGCGGCCTGGAACTGGATCCCGGACTGGCCCGGCGCCTGCGGCCACACCTGGGTCAGTCGGCCGTAGCGCTCTTCCCACGCCTCGATCTCGTCCTGCCGCACCGGAACCAGCGGGGCGTCCGACGGCGTGAGCCCGCCCGTCCGCGGCTGTGCGGCGTGCCCGGCCATGCCGTGCAGCACCTCGACCCACAGGTCGACCAGTTCGCGGACACGCTCGCGGGAGAGCAACCCGGTGGGGAACATGAAGGCCGCCTGCAACCGGGCGCCGTCGGCGGTGTCCGTGGCGACCGAGCCGACCTCCAGCACGGACAGCGCGGGCAGGTCCGGGTCGGGAGCCGGGATCAACTCGGTGGACCACGACGCCGGTCCCCATCCGTGCGCGCGCAGGTGTTCGGGCACATCGGCGTCGGAGATCCGGCCGAGGTAGTTGAATCCGATCTGCGGCGCCGGGTGCTCGGCGAGTTGCGGGGCGGTCTCCGGGTTCAGATAGCGCAGCAGTTGGTAACCCACGCCCTTGTCCGGGATCCCACGCAGTTGCTCCTTGACCAGCTTGATCGCCTTCCCGGCCGCGGGTCCGCCCGCGAGCACGTCGGCCGCGTCCACCCCGCGCACGTCGATCCGGGCCGGGTACATGCTGGTGAACCACCCGACGGTCCGGGAGAGGTCGGCCCCGGGAACGAGGTCCTCCGCGCGACCGTGCCCCTCCATTCGGACCAGGGTCGAGTCCTCCTTGCCGCGCCACCGGTTCACCGCCAGAGCGAGCGCGGCGAGCAGCACGTCGGTCCCGGTGCCCCTGTACGCCGCGGGAAGCCTGGTCAGCACCGCGTCGGTGACATCGGCGGGCAACTGCACGCGCACGCTGTCCACCGTGGACATCACATCCACCGCCGGATCGAACGCCCGCGTGCCCAGCGGGGGGTTCGGCGCGGCGAGCAGGTCGCGCCAGTACGCCACTTCCGCCTCGCGCTCGGGGGCGAGCGCCTCGCTCTGCAGCGCCGACGCCCAGCGCCGGGCGGAGGTCCCCACCGCGGGCAACTCGGGCGTCCGGCCGGACCGGACCTGCTGCCACGCCTCGGCGAAGTCCGACATGAGGATGCGCAGGGAGACGCCGTCCACGACCAGGTGGTGCAGGACCACGAGCAGCCGGCCCGCACCCGACTCGGGGGCGAACCAGACGAAGTCCGCCATGGTCCCGGCTTCCGGGTCGAGTCGCCCGGTCGCCTCGTCCAGTTCCGCCTTCGCCGCCTCCACCGAGGACGGCTCGTCCCACCGGCCGGCACAGGAAACCCGGCGGATCAGATCCGCGGCCCGTACGGCGCCCACCGGGCGTACGACGAGCGAGGGTTCGTCGCCGCGCACGAGTCGCGCGCGCAGCAGGTCGTGCCGCTCGAGCACGGCGTCCAGCGTCGCGGCCAGACCGCTCGCGTCGATGCCCGCCGGCAGTTCCAGAGCCATCGCCATGGCGAACCGGTTCGTCCCGCCGCCGTTTTCGAACACCTGGCGCGCCACCGGCTGCAATGGCATCGGGCCGATGCCGCCACCCTCGTCCTCGGCGAGCGCGGGCGTGCGGTCCCGGCGGGCCGAGGCCACTTCGGCCAGCCGGGCCGCCGTGCGGCACTCGAAGATCTCCCGCGTGGTGAGGTCCAGGCCCCGGGCCCGGGTCCGCGCGACCACTTGCAGCGACCGCAGACTGTCCCCACCGACCGCGAAGAAGTCGTCGTCGACACCGACCCGGTCCACACCGAGCACGTCCGCGTACGCCGCGGTGATGATCGCCTCGGCCTCGGTGCGCGGCTCCACGTAGGTCTCGCCCACGAACTCCGGTTCGGGCAGCGCCGAGCGGTCCAGCTTGCCGGTCGGCCCGTACGGCATGCGGCCAAGCGTCACGAACGCCGACGGCACCATGTAGTCGGGCAGCCGTGCCGCGACGAACCTGCGCAGTTCGGCTGCCGAGGCGCCGGCCAGGAGTTCCACATCGCCGATCCCACCGGCGCCGTCGTCACCGACGGCTCCGTCGCCGGCGTGCACCACGTACGCGACGAGCCGACGCCCGCCCGAGGGCACCTCCCGGCTGATCACCACCGCCTCGCTGATCCCGGGGTACAGCGCGCACGCCGCCTCGACCTCCGCGGTTTCGATCCGGAAGCCGCGCACCTTCACCTGGCCGTCGACCCGGCCGACGCACTCCAGTTGCCCACGGGCGTTCCAGCGGGCCAGGTCGCCCGTGCGGTACATCCGCTCGCCCGAGGGGCCGAACGGGTTCGCCACGAACCGCTCGGCGGTCAGGCCCGGAAGGCCGTGATAGCCGCGGCCCAGGCAGATCCCGACCACGTACAGCTCACCGATTACGCCCTGCGGCACCGGGGCGAGTCCCGGGCCCAGCACGTAGGCGCGCATGTTCCCCAGGGGGGTACCGATCGGCACAACGTCGTTCTCCGCCCATTCCTCGGACCCCGCGAGGGAGAACGTGGTGGCGTAGAAGCTCTCGCTCTGCCCGTAGGAATTCACCACCTGCACCCCGGGCAGCGCCTCGCGCACCTGGCGCACCAGCCGGGCCGGGAGCAGGTCGCCCGCGAATACCACCGTGCGCACGTCGGGCGTCTTGCCCAGGTGACCCACGAGTTCCCCGAGCACCGAGGGAACCGCGCTGATCACGTGACCGTCCCAGCCGTCCCGTTCGCCGAGCGCCAGTGCGTTCGGCACCACCTCGGCCGTGCCGCCGGTGGACAGCGTGGACAGCAGTTCGAAGACCGAGACGTCGAAGTTCACCGAGGTACCGGCGAGCATCCGCCACCCGGGCGGCGCGTCCAGCACGCGCACCAGTTCCCGCACTCCGTTGACGACGTTGCGATGCGTGATCGCGGCGCCCTTCGGCTTGCCCGTGGAGCCGGAGGTGTACATCACGTACGCCAGGTTGTCCGGACCCAACGGCGAGATCCGGCTCGCGTCGTCCGGCGCCCCCTCGGGCGAGTCCCATTCCGCGCGCAGGTCGAGGTCGACGGTCGAGATGTCGTTGCGCGGCAGGTTCCGCCATGTCCCGGTGTCGGTGACCGCGAAACGCGGAGCCGCCTCGGCCAGCACGCTCTCCGCCCGCCCGCCGAGATACTGCGGGTCCATCGGCAGGTAGGCGGCACCGGACTTGAGGATCCCGAGCAGGCCGACCACCAGGTCCTCGGTGCGCGGCAACGCCAGCACCACCAGGTCCTCCGGACCGGCACCACGCCGGATCAGTTCCCACGCGACGCCGTTGGCCCGGTCGTCGAGTTCCCGGTAGGTCAGCGTGCGGTCGGCGCAGACGATCGCCGGGGCATCCGGCGTCCCGGCCGCCCGGCGTTCGAACAGTTCCGGGATGGTTGATTCGGACACCGTCGCGGCGGTGTCGTTGTAGCGGGTGAGCAACCGGTCCCGCTCGGCGTTGTCGAGCACGTCGAGGCCGCCGATCCCGCGTTCCGAGTCGCCGACGAGCCGGCTCAGCACGCGGACGAACCGGTTCGCGATGCCCTCGACCGTCTCCCGGTCGAACAGGTCGGTGGCGTACTCCAGACGGCACGCCGCCCCGCCCGAGCCGTTCGGGATCATGTCGAAGAACAGGTCGAACTTGGCGGTTCCGGTCTCGAGCCGCTCGGCCCGGACCTCGAAGCCCGGCAGTTCCAGATCCGGTACGGGCGGCTGCCAGGAGAGCATCACCTGGAAGAACGGGTCGTACGCGGTGGACCGGTCCGGGTTCAGCAGTTCCACCAACCGCTCGAACGGCATGTCCTGGTTGTCGTAGGCGGCGAGGGACCGGTCCCGCACCCGCCGGAGCAGTTCGCGGAAGGTCGGGTTCCCGGAGAGGTCGACGCGCAGTACCCAGGTGTTGACGAAGAACCCGACGAGGTCCCGCAGTTCCTCGTCCGTCCGCCCCGCGATCGGCGCGCCGATGGGGACGTCGTCCCCACAGCCGAGGTGGTACAGGAGGACACCCAACGCGGAATGCATGACCATCGAGACCGTGGTGTCCGCTTGCGCCGCCACCTTTTCCACGGACCGGAGCAGGTCGGGGTCGATCGAGAACGGGACCCGATCGCCGCGGCGGCTCATCGCCTTCGGACGCGGGCGATCGGTGGGTATCGCCAGCGGCTGTGCCAGGTCGGCCAACGCTTCGCGCCAGTAGGCCAGTTGCCTGGCCGCCAGGCTGTCCGGATCGGACTCGTCACCGAGCACGTCCCGCTGCCACAGCGTGTAGTCCGCGTACTGCACCGCGAGCGGCTCCCACGCCGGGGCCCTGCCCTCCCGGCGGGCCGCGTAGGCCGTGGCGAGATCGCGGAACAGCGGTCCGAAGGACTCCCCGTCCACGGCGATGTGGTGCACCACCAGCACCAGGGTGTGGTCACGCGGTCCGCACCGGATCAGCCGGGCACAAATCGGCGCGTCGGCGGCCAGATCGAAGGTCGCGGTGGCCACCTCGTCGATCGCCGCCGCCCGTTGCTCCTCCGCCGCGACCTCGACGACCGGCAGGTCGAACGGCTTGCGACCGGATGGCAGCACCTGTTGGTGCGGAACGCCGTCGTCGTCCTCGACGATCACCGTGCGAAGGGCCTCGTGCCTGTCGATGACATCGTGGAGCGCCGACTCCAGCGCACCCACGCTCAATTCACCGGTCAGTCGCAGGGCGGACGCGCCGTTGTAGGTCGGCGAAGGGCCTTCGAACCGGTCCACGAACCACAGCCGACGCTGCGCGAACGACAACGGGATCATTGTTTCTCCAAATCGGCAGGACCACGAGGGAGCGAGCCGTCACTCAGCTCTGATCGAGCACCGTCAAGAGGTCGGTGTTGTAGAAGTCGTCGATGGAAATGGCACCCGACAGCGTCGAGAAGTACCGATCGATCAGCTCCTGGTGACCGACCAGGTTGCGCAGCAACTCGGCCCGCCCCTCGGGCTTCAACTCGGCCACGTTGAGCGCGCCCTGGTAGAAGCCGGAGAAGGTCTCGTCCAGGTCTTCCTCGTAACGCTCCAGCGCCTGCCCGAGCGCCGCGTCGTCGTGCAACCGCTGACCGATGTGGTCGGTGAGCGACTGGGCCTGGACGAAGGCGTCGGTGATGCCGCGGGCGGTGATGGAGTCCTTGTGGTGCACCGCGTCCCCGAGCAGCGCCCAACCGGGCCCGAACGCCTTCCGGAAGAAGTTCTCCTGATGGCCGGTGCCGTACAACTGCTCCACCCGCCGGCCCGCCGACATCCGCTCGGACAACCGGGGAGCCGTCGAGCGCACGGCTTCGAGGTAGGCGGACTCCACCGCGGTTCGGACGTCGGAGAACTCGTCCTGCGGGAAGTAGGTCATGATCAGCGTGAGGTCGTCGTTGGTGGGGATGACACCGATCCAGCGCCCCTGCCGTTCGTACAGCTCGAAGTGCGCGGGAACGTCCGCCCAGTAGCTGTAGTAGGTGCAGGTCATCCGGGGGTGCTCGACGACGTTCGGTGCGCCGACCTTGCGGGCCACCAGCGAGCGCATGCCGTCCGCACCGACGACCAGCCGCGCCCGCTCGCTCGCCTCGGCGCCGCCGGGCGTCGTGTACCGCACCCCGACGACCCGATCGTCGGCGAACACCAGATCGGTGACCGAGCAGGACTCCCGGAACTCCACACCGGCCGCCACGGCGGCGCCGGCGAGGATCGGGTCGAGCACATACCGCCTCGGGGCGTACGTGGTCCGTTGGCCGTCGACCGGCAGGGAGAAGCCGTCCAGCCGCACACCGGGCGCCTCGTAGCTCTGGTGGTCGATCGGCCGGCAGCCCGCGTCGCGGAGTGCGTCGAGCAGCCCCCATCGTTCCAGCAGCGCCACGCCCGGCTGGTGGATGTAGTGCGAGGACAGCGTGTCCTGTGGGAAGCGCGCTTTCTCCAGGAGCAGGACGCGATAGCCCTGCCGGGCGAACAACATGGCCGCCGGCGAACCCGCACAACGGGCACCGATGACAATGACGTCGTACATGGCGCCTCTCTTACCGATTGGTAATTGGATCACAATGCGGCAGCGGTCGGATAATTCGCGGTGATCGAGCGCGCCGGCGACGCAGCGGGCGGAAAACCGCTGCCGAGCACGAATGTGATGCTAACCGTCCGGGCCCACGGGAGAAACGACCCGGCAGCGCGGGCCCATTCTCGCGACTCGAAAAGGAAATTGTCGGGATGGCCGTCACGAAGTGACTTCGAATTGGAAATCGTCGGCCCGGGCGACGCCATAACCGTCACGCGGCGACTCGGAATCGGAAATCTCCGGCCGGGTGCGAGGCTCGCCGTTCGACGTCGTCCCGTCGACGGGACACCCGGCATCCACAGCCGGCCCGGAATGCCGACGCCACCGTAGGTCCCGACCGCCGAGGGTCACAAGGGAGACAGGATCGCCGACTTCCCGGCCGAACGCCGTCCCCCCGGGCCCCTGATCCCGGCACGAGCGGGCGACGGCCTGTCGTCGTCCGCGCGACCGCCCGCATGCACCCCACGCGCGACACGGGTGATCTACGCTGCCGCCGACGGACCGCGCGGGTACGGCACACGGCCGAGTACGGACGACTCCCAGGAGCGCGCAATGACGTTACGCAAGAGATCCAGGGCCGCCGCGATCGGCGTGGCGGCGGTCCTGATGGCGGCCACCGCCTTCACCGGTTCCGCCCAGGCGTCGCGGGACGCGTCCTGCCCGCCCGGGGACCACCGGGCGACGCAGCGCGCGATGGACGCGGCCGTGCGGGCCGGTGTTCCCGGCATCACCGCCCAGGCGCGAGACGGCGACCGGGTCTGGAAGGCGACATCGGGCGTGGGCAACCTGAGGACGGGTGCGCCGCGCGGCAGGAACGACCGGTTCCGCATCGGCAACATCACCGACACCTTCGTGGCGACCGTCCTGCTCCAGATGGAGGCGGAGCGAAGACTCGCTCTCGACGACGCCGTGGAGCGCCATCTACCCGGCTTGGTGCGAGGCAACGGCAACGACGGCCGCGCGATCACCGTTCGGCAGCTTCTCAACCACACCACCGGCCTGTTCGACTACCTTGCCGACAAGGAGTACGGCGAGACGTACCTGGAGGGCGACGGCTTCCTCCGGCACCGCTATGACACCCTGACGCCCGAGAAGCGCGTGGCGGTGGCCTTCTCCCACGCACCGCTGTTCGCGCCCGGCGCCAGACACTCGTTCTCCGGCACGAACGACGTCCTGGCCGCGCTGATCGTCGAGAGGGTCGGCGGCAGGTCGTACGAGGACGAGGTGCGCGATCGCATCATCGAACCACTGGGGCTGAGGGCGACGTCCCACCCCGGCGACAGCGTCCACCTGCCCCGGCCGAGCAGCCGCGCCTACTCCAAACTCTTCAGGTCGCAGCCGGATCGGATCGAGGACGTCACCGCGATGAACGGGTCCCAGACCTGGGGCAACGGCGACATCATCGCCGACGCCGAGGATCTGAACGTGTTCTACCGGGCCCTGATGCGCGGGAGACTGCTGCCGTCGCGGCAGCTCGAGGCGATGATGACCACCGTCGACAATCCCGACTTCCCCGGCGCGTCCTACGGACTGGGCATCGAACGGTTCACGCTGGGCTGCGGTACGACCCTGTGGTACCACGACGGAGGCACCGCGGGGTCGACCTCCCTGGTCGCCACCACCGAGGACGGCCGCCGGCAGATCGCGATCAACTACAACAGCGACTGGGGAGGAGAGACCGGCCTGGCGATTCTGAGCGCCGAATACTGCCCGTCCTGACCACCGGGCACCCGAGACCGCGTGCTTGCGCTCGCTGTACGCGAATGCCATGGTGCCATGATGGCGCCATCACCGTCGGCCATGGCCACAGGCCACTCGAACCACCCTCATCCGGCGGCCCGCAGAAATGCGAACGATGACCACCGGCCCATCGAAACGCCGTGTTCACCCGGACGCGAGGGCCGCGGAAAACTACCGGGCCAGGCAGGCGCCGCGCGGCGCAATCAACGTGCCATCATGATTCCATGGAACTACGGGAGTACGTCGAGGCGCTGCGCGACGAGCTGGTCACGGCCTCCGCGGCAGGGGATGCCGAGACCCGCGCGGTCGCCGAGCGACTCGTCGCTCCGCTGGAGTCGGCCGTCCGGCTCACGTTGCTCAAGGTTTTGTCGGCCGCGGCCGACGAGATCACCCGCGACCTGGCGCCCGGCTCGGTGGACCTGCGCCTGCGGGGGATGGAACCCAGTTTCGTGGTGACGGCGCCCTCGGGCAACGGCGCGGGGGAAGGCGCCGCGGAGGAGACCGACGACGCGGCGGGCGACTGGTCGACCGGTACGGCGAGGGGCGGCGCCACGGCCCGGATCAATTTTCGGCCTCCGCAGGAGATGAAGGACGAGATCGAGAAGGCGGCGTCCCGGCAGGGCATCTCGGTCAACACGTGGATGGTCCGAGCCTCCGCCGCGGCCCTGTCCAACAGCAGGCGATCCCACCGCGGCAAGCAGCAGTTCAGCGGCTGGGTGCAGTAGCCGCCGCGAACGAGCACAAACCGAACCCGGCCGGCCGACCGCACACCCACCCGTTACCGACGGGATGCGTGTGCGGTCCGCATCCCGTCGACGGCCGGGGAAGACTTGACGAAGGGCCGCCCCGTCCCGCGCGTCGCGTCGTACCCGCCGTCCCTTCCACGAGAGTCGTTCGTCAGGCGCGGTGGATCGTGATGTCTCCGTAGGAGGAGTGCGCCCGCACCTCGATGCCTTCCTCGGACGACGCGGCGACCTGCTCCAGCATGTTGTTCACCCGCCCGTATCCGGTGGCCACATCCAGCTTCGCCGGGCGGTCCCCGCCGATGCCGACCTCCAGGTCACCGGAACCGGTCTTGAGCACGACCTCGCCGCGACTGACCTCCGCGATACGGATGTTGCCGTTGGAGGTCTTGGCGTCGGTCCTGGACCCCGAGGCGTGGTCGATGGAGATGTCGCCGTTGGAGTTGCGGACCTGGACGTCGCCGGTGACCGTGCCGATCTCGGTGTCGCCGTTGGAGTTCTTGGCCTTGATCGAACCGTCGATCTCGCCGATCCGGATCCGTCCGATGGAGGTGCCGACCTCGGCGTCGCCGTCGACCCGGCCGACGGTGATGTGGCCCGCCGAGTTCAGGCGCAACGGGCCGACGTGGTCGAGGTGGACGATCGCGGTGGAGGTCTTGTACGCGCACTCCCCCAGGCGACCGGAGGAGCGCAACTCTCCCAGTGCCGCCTTGCCGTGTACGTGCGAGCCGACGGGCAGCGCGATCGTGACGTCCACCGAACGGGTCTTCCGGGAGAGGTCCAGTCCCGCGAGCGGCTTCGGGCCCTTGACCACCAGTACGCCGTCCGCGTACTCGACGGTCGTCTCCTTGGCGGCCTTCACATCCGAGGCATCGCTCACGTCGCTCGGCCGTACCTCGACGACGGTGTCGGTCCGGTCTTCGGCGGTGATCTGCACGTCGCCGACGTGGAGTTCGATCGTGACCGAGATCGACTTGGGCGTATCGAAAACAGGCATGGCTGTCCTTCTCATCACGAACGGGCCGACATCGATGGCGCCATCACGGCGCACATGATGTGCCATGGCAAGCTGCAATGACCCCGATGGCGCCATCACAGTACTCGTGCGTACGCCCTGCGGAACACTCCCCGTACGCTACTCGGCCCGACACAGCCGGCGTGTCCGCCGGTCGCACCGCCTCCTCCCCACGACCGGTCCGCCCGGTGTGGTCACCCGACGCTACTGGGATATCGCACCCAGGGATTCGATGTACGCGGAGATCGACGCCACCGTCGGGTTGAGGTACATCCGGTCCGCCGGGACCTCGACGCCCAGTTCCTCGATGAAGGCTCCCTGGATCCTGGCCATGATCACCGACTGGCCGCCCAGGGCGAAGAAATCGTCGTCGACGGATATGTCGTCGCGCCGGAGTTCCCGGCACCAGATGGCGTGCACCCGCTCGGCAATCATCACAGTCCTCTCCGTTGTGTCATCAAGGTCCGTCGACTATGCCGAAGTGCCGCTGTCGGCGTACCGGTTCCGGCACGCGTCGAGCAGCGCCGCCCGGTCCACTTTCCCGTGCGGACTGAGCGGGATCCGCGGGATGTTGACGAACCCGACCGGAACCATGTTCCGCGGCAGCGTCTCCAGCAGGCGGGCGCGCACGTCGTTCTCGGCGAGATCGTCCCCCGTCGGAACGATGAACGCGATCAACTCGGCCTCGCCGGAGTCGGTATACCTGGTCACCACCGCCGCCTGCCGGACCCCGGCCAGCCGACCGAGCGCGCGCTCGATGTCGGTGGGGTCGATACGCATGCCCCGCACCTTCACCTGCGCGTCCATCCGGCCGGCGACGACCAGGTCCCCGGCCTCGTTCACCCGACCGCGGTCGCCGGTGCGGTACAGCCTGCGCGGCTCGCCGTCGACCACGATCGTGGTGAATCGCTCGGATTCGGGACCCGTGCCGTTGAGGTAGCCGGCGCCGACGCTGGTTCCCGAAATGCAGATCTCGCCGTACTCCCCCGCCCCGACACCGCGCATGTCCTCGTCGACGAGGTGGAGATCGGTGTTGTACGCCGGTCTGCCCACCGGTGCGATCTCGTGTTCGCCGGGCCGGTAGTCGGCGAGGTCGTACGACGACGCGACGTCCGTGCACTCGGCGACGCCGTACTGGTGCAGGAGGGTGCACGTGTTCCCGGCGCGCCCCGCCCAGTCGGTGAGCCGTTCCGCGTGCAGCGGCTCGCCGCCGAAGAGCACGTAGTCCAGCCGGGTGAGCGCGTCGCCGCCGCGTGCGGTCTCCCAGTCCACCAGCAGGTACAGCGTGCTGGAGGCGCAGTGCACCGTGCGGATCTCGTGCCGGTTCAGCATGCCGTAGGCCATCGCGGCGTCGAAGTTGCGGCTCGCCATCAGGTACTGGGTGGCACCACAGAACAGCGGCATCATCAGGCTGCGTTGCGAGAGGTCGAACCCGAACGCGCTGACGACCAGGTTGTTCGACCCGGAGTGCAGACCGTACTCGATCATCAGCCAGTTCAGCAGGTTGAACCAGCCCTCGTGCCGCACCGCGGTCAGCTTCGGCGTACCGGTCGACCCGGACGTGAAGACCGCGTAACACACGTCGTCCCCGGTGACCGGGACGTCGGGACCGGTCGTGGGAAGCGTGTCGAGGTGCTCGGACAACTCCTCGAGGACGAGCACCTCGACGGCCGCCGACTCGACCAGTTCGGCCGTGGCCGGGGAGGCCACGATCAAGGCGAGGTCGGGGACCTGCCCCAGCAACAGTCGCAACCGCGCCGCCGGGTACGCCGGGTCGAACGGAACGTAGGCCGCGCCCGCCTTCAGCGTGCCGAGGATGGCGACCACGATGTCGATCGAGTAGTCCAGGCAGACGCCGACCTTCGCACCCGGGCCGTGTCCGCGCGCGGTGAGGAAGTGCGCGAACCGGTTGGCCTTCGCGTCCAGTTCCGCGTACGTCACCTGCCGTCCGGCGCAGAAGACGGCGACCTCGTCCGGCGCGGCCCGCGCGTGCGCCTCGAACCGCCTGTGCACGACGGGCACCGCGGGCAGGGCGACCCGCTTTCCCTGAAGGATCATCAACTGACTCCGATGTGACGGGTGTCCGGTCGACCAGGGCGCGCCGGCACACCACGGGGAACGGGCTGGTCCGGCGCTCGGCGGGCGGCGCGCCGCTCGGCGTCTCCTCGACGGGCTCGGTCGGTCCTCCGCCGTCAGTCCGCCGCCATCGCCTCCTGCAGGCTCTTCGGGCGCATGTCGGTCCAGTTCCGCTCGACGTACTCCAGGCAGTCGGCCCTGGACGCCTCGCCGAAGACCACGCGCCAGCCCGCGGGCACGTCGGCGAACACCGGCCACAGGGAGTGCTGCTCCTCGTCGTTGACCACGACGTGGAAGCGACCGTCCTCGTCATCGAAGGGGTTCGTGCTCACGGGCACCGTCCTTAATCGTCACGACGCGACTGTGGATTGAAAAACGCGGGACCGAGCGGCATTCGATCGGCAGCGGGAAATCAGGATTGCAATTCGCCGCGCTCCGGGCGACCCCCGACCGTCACGGGGCGAATCGGGTATGCGCGATTCCGGAATCGGGCGCGGGTTCGCCTTTTCCGTGTCGTCCTGTCGACAGGACACCCGGCATCCGCAGCCGAACTCGGCCTGCCGACACCACACGGTAGGGCGCGACCACCGACGCCACAATGCCGAATGCTCGCCCATCTCCCGGTGTTCCATCCGAACCCGTACCGCACCGAATTCCGTGCCACCATGACCGGGCATCGGGCCCGGGCCCCGTCATGGCTGCGCCCGAGTCGTGCGATCGCCGTGTACGTGGGCGCGTACCCCCTGCATGTCGAACAGGACGAGGAGTTCCACCGCTCCGCCGTCCGCGCTTCCCAGCCAGTGCGGCAGTGAGGTGTCGAATTCGGCCGCGTTGTCGGCCTTGACCGTCAGATCGCGCTCTCCGACCACCAGTCGCAGCGTGCCACTGAGCACGTACAGCCATTCGAAGCCCTCGTGCGTCTGCAAGGTCGGTTCGAGTGGCTCCGCCCGCGCCGGAATGATCATCTTGAAGGCCTGCGTTCCGCCCGGCCGCCGGGACAGGGGTACGAACGTCATCCCGAATCGCCGAATCGGCTTCAGATGCATCCGCGGGTCACCGGTGCGCGGCGCACCCACGAGATCGTCCAGCGGGACGTCGTAGACCTGGGACAGATGCAACAACAACTCCAGAGTCGCCCGGCGCTGACCGCTCTCCAGACGGGACAGCGTGCTTTCCGACACCCCGGTGCTCGCGGACAGATCGGCGAGGGTGATCCCGCGGGCACGGCGCAGCGCCCGCAGCCGCGGACCGACCGCGTCGAGCACGTCTTCCATTGCAAAGTCCATGGGACCAGCTTGCCGAAACGGCAAGGATCCGCGCCACTTCGTGACCCACCGGCCGAGACTGGCCGCACGGAAACCGAGTGGAAGGAACCCTCATGGAGCGCTCCGACGCGGCCGAATACTGGGACGACGTCTACGCGGAGCGGCCCGCGTCCGCCGACCCGCGGCCGAACGACCGTCTCGTCGAGACGGTGACCCCGCTGCCGCCGGGCGGCGCGCTCGACCTCGGATGCGGTGGTGGCGGCGACGCGCTGTGGCTCGCCCACCGGGGCTGGCGGGTCACCGCCCTCGACGTCTCGGCCGTGGCGACGACGCGACTCGCCCGGCAGGCCGAAGCGCGCGGCCTGAGCGACCGGATCAGCGCCAGGCAACACGACGCACGCGACTCCCTGCCCGAAGGCCCGTTCGATCTGGTCACCGCCCACTACTTCCACACCCCGTACGCACAGGACAGAACCGCCATCCTCCGCTCTGCCGCCCACCTGCTGCGTCCGGGCGGACGACTCCTGGTCGTGGACCACGGATCGACGGCGCCGTGGTCATGGAATCAGGACCCCGACGTGCGGTATCCGACCCCCCGAGAGGTCGCCGCACCCATGCGCCTGTCCCCCGATCGGTGGACGGTCGAACGCGCCGACACGCCGCGCCGAGTCGCGGTCGGCCCCAACGGGCACACGGCCGAAGTCGTCGACCACGTCCTGCTCATCCGCCGAACCGGCTGACACCACCCCACACGGAACCAAGTACCAACCCAGGAGAACCGCCGTGCCCACCGCCTCCCGCCGCCGCGACACCCCGCCGCCCCGCACCGCGAACAGCGAAGCCGACGTCCTGCGCGGATTCCTCGACTACCTGCGCGCCTCGATCGCCAAGAAGGTCGACGGAGCCCCGGAGCCTCGAGTCCGGACGCCGGCAGTCCCCTCGGGCACGAATCTGCTCGGCCTCCTCAACCACCTGATCGCCGTCGAAAAGGCAACGTTCCTCGGCGAAACGGTCACCGACTGGCCTGCGACATTCCACCCCGCCCCGCAGGACAGCGTCACCGACCTCGTCGCCCGCTACCGGGCAACCGTCGACCGCGCGAACAAGGTCCTCGACGCATGCGGCGACCTCGCCGCCCCTCTCCCCCGACCCGGACGCTCCGGCTCCGCCCCCAGCATCCGCTGGGCCCTCACCCACATGATCGAGGAAACCGGCCGCCACGCCGGCCACGCCGACATCCTCCGCGAACTCATCGACAACACCACAGGCCGCTGAACCCCGCCTCTTCGCCGACGTGGCGTCACCGGGAGGGATGATTCGCACGGCGAAGCCGGGCGGATCGGCCCCCCGCCGGCGGTACTTCCGGCGCCCGGTCACAGCCCGGACCACGTGGGGCGGCTTCTCCCGGCACGAGATGATCCGCTCGTTCCCGCGCGGCCGCGACCGCGGCCGAGAGAGCGGGCGTGGCGGTGTCGATCACCGGTTCGTCGGCCGGACAACCACGGCGGCCACTGCGGTTCGTACCGTACGCGTCCTCACAGGGCTCTCCCTCTCGCCGGAGATACCCCATGACGTCCCATTACATGACCCTCAGTGAATACTTCACCACTCTTGGTGGTGGTCCGACACCATCGGACTCGCGAAAGCGGTGAGCCGGTCGGCCGCGTCGGCGACCCGACGGACCGCATCGGCCGCGCCCGCCCCAATGCCGCGGAGTTCACCAACGGCCCGGCAGGTGCCCCCGGTTGCGGAGGCGGCCGGTCGGGTGTGCGGGTTCAGGCGTACGGGTGGGGGTGTTGGGCCCGCCAGGTGTCGGTGGCCACTCCGGACATGACGATCATCACGATGTCCTCGGCCAGGGAGTCGGTGATCGGGAGGTGGCCGAAGAGGGCGCGGTAGTAGGTGGTGGACGCCAAGAGGTCGAGCAGGAGATCGAGATCGGTGTCGGGCCGGATGTCGCCGCGGTCGATGCCCCGGCGCAGGGCGGTGGCGGTGGCGGCGCGTCGGGGGTCGAAGAGGCGGGCGAAGAAGGTTTCGGCCGGCGCCGGATCGGCGGCGATGTCGGCCACCAGGGCGGGCCACACGCGGCGGGTGCCGGGGCCGGCGAAGGCGGTGGTGAGGGTGGCGATACCGGCGATGAGGTCGCAGTGGGTGCAGCCGGTGTCGGGCGTGGGGGCGTCGCCCATCGCGGCCGCGAGGGCGTCGACGACGAGGTGGCGGCGGGAGGGCCGGCGGCGACGGCCCTGACGCACCACCACGGCGCGGGTATGGGAACCGCGCTCGGCGTGACGTTCGGGCTGACGGCGCTGCTTGCCTTGACGGCCGTGGTGGTGTCCGGCCGGATCAAGGCACCGGCCGAAGTCTGAGAACTCGGCGAGTGACCAAGGTCGAATCCCGGGCGCCGGACGTACGCGTCGCCGAGCATGGCGGGTGGATACGCACATGCTCGGCGACGAGTGACGATTCCGCGGGCCGGGCCGTTGGCCGTGCGACTCTCCTCGGGTTACCCGCTACCGGATCCGACGCGCGTCACGACGGCCCGCCGGGCCCGTGGACTCAGCGGGACGGCAGGTCGAAGTTCCAGCCCTTGGCCTTGTATTCGATGATGAGTCGATCGACCGCGTCCACGGTTTGTTGGCGGTCGCCGCCCGCGTCGTGCAGGGTGACCACGCCGGTCGGGGTGATGCCGTCGCGAAGCCGCTGAAGGAGGACGTCCACGCCGGGCAGTTCCCAGTCGCCGGGCATCAGCGTCCAACTCAGTGGACGCAGGCCGAGGTTGGCGGCAACGGCGGGCGACTGGCCCCAATTGCCGTACGGCGCACGGAAGTAAGGGATCTCGACACCCGGTACGGCGGCGCGGATCCGGGCGTCGGTCTGCTTGATGTCCGCTTCGATCTCCGCCGGGGAGACGGTGGTCAGGTCGCGGTGGCGGTAGGTGTGGTTGCACAGCGTGTGACCGTCGGCGACGATCGCGCGGACCGTCGCCTCCTGCCACTCGACCTGCTCGCCGACGACGCAGAACACCGCCTTGACCTGGTGCTTCTTGAGGACTTGGAGCAGTTGCGGGGTGTACTGCGGACTGGGCCCGTCGTCGAAGGTGAGCGCGACCTGGTTGCCCGGGTGGGCGGTCGTGGTGATCAGCGCGGGACTCACCGGGCCGCCGGCGGGGGTGGTCGTCGCGGTCGTTGAGGCGGTGGTCGGCGTGGGCGATGCGGTGGCGGTGGGAGAACCGACCCACGCGGTCGCGGCGCAGGCGAGCACGGCGGCCAGGGTTGCCATCCGGCGGCGGCGCGGCTGGGGGTGGGAGCGGGACTGGGTGCTGCGGGTGGGTGACATCGGGGTGGTTCCCTTTCCATGGAGCGTCGGTCGTGGTGCTGTTCTGCGACCGGGGTCGAGGCGCGACGGACTCCGGGCCTCGGTGGCATCGTCCGTACGCCGGAGCGACCCTCGCAGGGGCGCGCGGGCATACCGCAGTGGCGGCGGGAGCCGGGGTCGGCTCGGCCGTCGCTGTTCGGTTGATTCCTGGTTGGAATTGGATATCGGCCGTACATCTTTTGGACTACCGGCCGACACCGTTACGCGAGACAGGCCGAACTTTTATCGCCCGCACGTCGTGCCGCCTCGACCCCGATTGCGCGCGGCGCATCGGGTTCGACCGGCGGATCCGAGCCCGAGAATGAACCGTCCGTAAACGGAACCCTTCCGGAACGCGCACACACCAGAGCCTTTCGGTTCTTTTGCCACCGGTCTAGACCATCGTAGCTGTATGTGTCCTTCCTCTGACTGTGTGGAATTACATTTGGTCATGGGCTTGACCTGGCGAACCAATCTCGATCATAATCGAGCATGTTCGCAACCTTTTGATCAATGAAGTGCATTGAAGAAACGTTTCGGCACCCCATTAATACACGTTTCCGTCACGCCACAAGCGGCGCGCAGTCGATTGGCAGCCTTCACGAAAATCAAGCCAAGCTCCCAATATCCAGCCAAGGCATAAATCAGTGCACCGAATATCGGTGCATCCCGGGAAATTGGTCCGATAAAAGAGCCCCGCCTCCCCGACCACGAAGTGGCGGAGAGGCGGGGCGCCGGATTGCGGCTTTCCCGGCACGCCGCGTGGCGGCCGCGCGGGATCCGCTCAGCCGCGGATCAGATGCCGAAGGCGGGCGCGGCGCCGCCGGGCGCGGCCGCGTGGTGCGAGTCGCGGTCGCGTCCGGCGGCGAGGTGGGATCACCTCGTCATGATCTTGTTGCTGGTGCCGTTGTCGACGATGTCGGGCTTGCTGCCGTCGGACTTGACGCCGTAGAACAGCAGGCTGTTCGAGCCGGTCACCCGCACCGATCGGTCGGGGCGGTTGACGACGGCGGTGCCCGCGTCGTTCGGCGACCTTGCGCGCTATGCCAAGAGGTCCGGCGCGGCCCGCAGTTCCTCACGCACCGCCGACTCCCAATAGCCGACGAAGCCGTTGCCGTCGCTGCGGAGAGTGCGTTCGAGCCAGTGCGCGGGCAGGGGGCTGGTGCGACGTCCGTCGGCGGCGCGGACCATCCAGGCGTTGCGGCAGCGGATCTCGAGGGCGACCGCGCGCTGATGGACGGCGCGTGTGCTGACGCCGACGACGAACACCCCGTGACCGGCGAGCAGCGCGAGGTCGGCGTCGCCCATCGCCGCGATCGCCTTGCGCGCGGCCTCGGAGTTGTTCACCGCGCCGTCGTACTCGTCGACCAGCGTCAGTTCTCCGCCGCCGAGGGTGGAACTCTGGTCGTACGCGGGCGGCACCTCGCCCATGTCGGCCCACACCGTGCCGAACCGCGGGTGGTTGTGCATCGCGACCCGGACGTTCGGGCGGGCCCTGTGCAGTTCGAGGTGCAGGGGGATGCCGAGCGGCACCGGCCAATCACCCTCGACGACGTTGCCGTCCAGGTCGATGCGGATGATGTCCCGCGGGCGGATCTCGTTCCACGTCAGCAACCAGGGGTTGCACAGCAGCGTGCCGTCTCCGAGGTTGTAGGTGATGTGGCCGGCGAGGTGGTCGTCGTAGCCCTCGCGCCACAACGTGCGCGCCAGCAGCACGATCTCCTGCGCGGGGCTCAGGTCGGGGGCGAGCTTGTCCGGCGTCGGGGTGAATGTCATCGAAGGCCTTTCGCGGAAGGGGAATCGACGGGCAGGAAGGCGCGCGGGAATCGACGGGACGGGGCGCGGAGTCGACGGACGGGGAGGCGCGCGACCGGCGACGACCTCGTCAGGCGTCCAGCGGCAGGACCACGTCGGGCAGCGGGTGCCGGTACAGCTTCGCGGCGTTCTCGCTGCACATCATCCGCAGCTCGTGCGCGGGGATGTCCCCCCAGTGGCGCGCGACGACGTCCTGGGTGTGTGGCCAGGTGCCGTCGCCGTGCGGGTAGTCGGTCTCGAGCATGATGTGGTCGACGCCGATGACATGCCGCAGCGCGATGGTGGAGGGGTCGTCGAGGGTGCAGAACCAGAAGTTGCGGCGCAGCACGTCGGCGGGGCGTTCGTCCCAACCCAGGCCGTAGCCGGAACGGTCGATGATGTTGTCGAGCCGGTCGATGAGCATGGGCACCCAGCCGATGCCGCCCTCGCTCATGGCGATCTTCAGGTTCGGGTGCCGGAGCGGGTAGCCGGACCACAACCATTCGCTGCACGCCCCCAGCGACAGTTGGCCGAACATCGTCGCACCGAGCTGGAGCGCGGGGCCGCCGGGCGGTACGGGGTGCATGCCGGAGCTGCCGACGTGCAGCGAGATGACGGTGCCGGTCTCGTCGCACGCGCGGATGATGGGGTCCCAATGGTCGCGGTTCCACAGCGACGGCAGGCCGATCGCGTGCGGGCGCTCGGGGAAGGTCACCGAGGTGAAGCCGCGGTCCGCGTTGCGCTCGATCTCGGTCACGGCCTCGACCGGGTCGGCGAGGTAGGTGATCCCTCCGGGGATGATCCGCTCAGGGTAGGCGCGGTGCCATTCCTCGTACATCCAGTCGTTCCACGCGCGCACGCACGCCTTCCCGACCTCGACGTCCCGGGCGTGCGCGAACACCCGGCCGCAGAACCCGGTGATCTGGGACGGGAAGTTGAGCATGGCCCAGATGCCGCCGAGGTCCATGTCCTTGACCCGGGCGTGCACGTCGTAGCAGCCGGGGCGCATCTGGTCGAAGCGCGCGGGTTCCAGGGTGAAGCTCTCGGGTCGACGACCGGCGACGGCGTTCATGCCCACCTGTGAGTAGCGCTCGCCCTCGAACTCCCAGACGTGCGCGCCGTTCGCGTTCTCGACGATGCGCGGGCCGCGTTCGCGGAGCGACGCCGGCAGGTGGGTGTCGAACAGGTGCGGCGGTTCGACGACGTGGTCGTCGACCGAGATGACGGTGTAGCGCACGTCGGCGGGCTCGGGGTCGGGGAGGAACAGTTCGGGATCGAGGGTCGTCACGACGGCTCCCTGGAGAACTTGTGTATCGCTATGTGACACGCTATGTTGCTCAGTGATTCGCAATGTACCGGAGGGCGCGTCATGGCCGTCAAGCCCCTACAGAGCCTCGCCCGCGCCCTGGAAGTGCTCGAGGTCATCGCCGCGCACGAGCCGATCGGGGTCGCGGAGCTCGCTCGGATCACCGGCGTGGACAAGAGCGCCCTGCAGCGGATCCTGGTGACGCTGCACACGTGCGGATGGCTGCGGCCCACCGCCGAACCGTCCACCCGGTGGAAGTTGACCACCCGCCCCCTGGTCCTGGCGGCCCAGGCGCGACGCCGTGACGACCTGCTGACCCGCGCCCGTCCCGTCCTGGCGGACCTTCGCGAGGAGACCGGCGAGACGGTGACGCTCGCGGTGCCCGACGCCGGTCGCATCGTCGCCGTCGACGTCGCGGAGAGCCGGCAACTCGTACGCACCGTCCCGCGCATCGGACTGGTGTTCCCCGCGGCCACCAGCGCGGCCGGGCAGGCCCTGTGCGCGGCCACTCCCCCCGACGAATGGGACCTGTCCGGGATCGATCCGAACGACACGGCCTTCCAACGGGAGGTGGCGGGCACCCGCGAACGCGGCTGGTCGCTCAGCATGGGCGCGGTGGACGCGGACATCACCAGCGTCGGGGCGGCCGTCCTGGACTCCACCGGCCGACCGGTGGCCGCACTGATCGTCAGCGCCCCGTCCGGCCGACTCGACCAAGTCGCGTGCAGGCGCGTCGGGATGATGGTCGCCCGGGCGGCCGACAGCCTGGGCGAGCACGGCCGGCCCTTCTGAACCCCCGCCACAACCCACGCCGCCGGCCGCACCCCCCATCCCGCACCCGCATCCCGCGTCCCGCATCCCGCATCCCGCGCCGAGTGAGGGGACGGTGGGGCGGGCGAGTTCCCCATCCCGCCGCCGCGTCCCGCATCCCGAAACCGAAATCCCGTGACCCGGACGGGCGAAGCGGGGAGTGGGCCGGTCCCGGTCGGGGACTCGTACTCCGTGTTCGGGTCCCCCTTCCCCCGCAAGAGCCGGCGTCCGCGCACCGTGGCGGCGGTACTGGCGGCGATCCTGCTGCTCCTCGGCGCCTGCACGTCGCACGACCGCGAGGACCGCGACGCGGACCGGGCCGCCGAGCCCACCGCGTGGGAGAAGGTCATGGCGATGACCGGGCCCGACGGTACGGTCTCCACGCAGATGGCCTTGTCGGCCTTCGCCACCGCCTTCGGGCCGATCCCCGGCGCGCAGGCCCAGACCGGGAGCCGCGCGGACCTGAGATCGGGTTCGGCGGCACTGCGCTGGATCTCGGGCCACTGGGCGGATCTGGCCGACGATCAGCGCGCCGCGGTGCGTGACCTCTCCGGTTGGGGCGACCTGCCCATCGGGTCGGGCGGGGGCACTCCGGCGGCCGGCCACACCGCCGGCCGGTCCGCTTCGCTCCCGCAGGCGCGGGCCACCTGCGCTCCGGGCGCGAGTGCCGACACGGTGTTCGCATCCAGGATCCGGGACTGGTGGACGAAGCTGGCCGCGAAATTCGGCGTCCCCGCCTCCACGGTGATCGCCGCGTGTCGGACCGAGAGCCTGTTCACCCCCAGCCCGGGGGCACCGGGCATTGCCACCGTGCCGGCGAGCGCCGGCGGGTGGAACGACGTGACCGGTCCGCAATGCCGCATCGTGATGTATCCCGCTTTCCGGGCGTCCAACATGCCCGACCCACTGCGCGACGAGGTACTGGTCCACGAACTGACGCACTGTGTCGAGGGCATCATCATCAACAACCCCTCCGCGTTCGACGCCATGCCCGGCTGGGTGGCCGAGGGTCTCGCCGACTGGGCGGCCGGCAAGCTCACCGGTCACTACTCCAGCCCCGGAATCTGGCAAAACTACCTGGTCCGGAAGGACCCGGTGTTGACCAAACTGTCCTACTCGGCCATGGGCTTCTGGTGGGAACTGGACTACCGGGGAGTGGACGTATGGTCGACGTCCCGGGCCGCCATCGCCGCCTCGGCCAACGGCACGACCCCCATGAGCCAGGCCGCTTTCGCCGCCGCGCTCGGCGGCAAACGGCAACAGGTCCTGGAGGGCTGGCCGGCGAGCTTCCTGCGCGACCTGGCCCGGGAACTCGCCTGGGACATCAACGGGGTCGGCATCACCGGCGACAAGGTCAAGCTGAGTCCCCCGCTCGTGGTGGCGAGTTCCAAGCAGACCGTCCGCGTCACCAGTCCCGCCTTCAATCCGAACCTGACCCCCCTCGACATCTCGGCGGAAGTGTTGCGCCTGGCGCCGAACGGACCGGTCTTCGGACGGTTCGGCCCGGGCCCGGGCGACTACCCGCTCGGCGCCCACATGGGCGACATCTTCTGCACTCTCGGCTCGAAGTGCGAGTGCCCCGAGGACACCCCGGGCGCCGGGACAAGGTTCGAAATCATCAAGCCGGGCCGCGGATTCGTCGCGGTGAGCGGCGGTGAGGTCGACGCGTCCCTGGGGCTCACCGGCCAGACGCTCAAGAGCTTCTGCGGTGAGCCCAAGGACAAGCCCAAGCCGCGTCCGTCGGCTCCGAAATGCCTCGCCCAGTGCCCGGACGGTCCGCACGGCGGCAGCAACGGCGACCCGCACCTGACGACGTTCGACCGGCTCTACTACGACTTCCAGGCGGCCGGCGAATTCACCCTCGTCGCCTCCACCGACGACGATCTGCGCGTGCAGGCCCGGCAGGTGCCGTACCCCGACGTGGGCGACGTCAGCGTCAACTCGGCGGTCGCGGCCAGAGTCGCCGGGGCGCGGGTCACCTTCGCCCTCGATCCGAAGCGCGGCGTGACCACGGTCCGCCTCGACGGCCGGCCGCTCGCCCCCGGGGCGCAGACGCCGCTCCCCGGCGGGGGCACGCTGGCCCGCACCGGCGACGGGGCCGACGCCCGATACGCGCTCTTCTGGCCGGACACGACCACGCTGTACATCACGCCGATCGGCGCGTACGGCCTCAAGGTCGACATGGCGCTGCCGCAAAGCCGCAAGCGGCATGTCCAGGGCCTGCTCGGCAACGCCGACGGCACCGCCACCAACGACCTCGACCTGGGCGGCGGACGCGTGCTCGCCAGACCGTCCGGCGGCACACCGCCATCGTTCGACGACCTCTACCACGTGTACGCCGACCACTGGCGGATCCGCCAGGAGGAGTCGCTGTTCGACTACGAGCCCGGCCAGTCGACCGCGACGTTCACCAACCGCTCGTTCCCACGACGCCCGACCCAGGTGGCGACCGCGCCCAACGCCGACGCCGCCCGCACGCAGTGCACCGCCGCCGGCGTCACCATCCCGGAGATCCTGGACGGCTGCGTCCTGGACGTCGCTCTCACCGGCCGCGCCGAATTCGCCGAAGCCGCCGCTGCCCAACAGGAGTTCCTGGCGGGCACACCGCAAACCGGGATGCCCGACGAGTCCGACGAACCCGTCGAACCGCCGGAGTCCGTGACACGGCTGGGCCCGTTCTCCGGGGACGCCACGTGCACCATCACCGGGGGCTGGGTGGCCGGCTGCTCGGGCACCCTCGCCGCGACCCGGCCGAGCGCCACGATCCGCTTCGCCGTGGAGGGCTTCCAGAAGCTGCTGCTCGTCGCCGAGACGTGGGCGGATTGCCGGGTGCGGTTCGCCTTCTTCAAGGACGGCGACAACACGCCGCTCCTGGGCGACCGCTCGATCTGTGAGCTCCAGGCCACCCCGGTCGAGATCGGTCAACCCGACCACACCATCCGCCTGAGTTCCGCAGACCCGGCGGTGACGCTGGAGTACGCGTTCCTGATGGGCGGGATCCGCTAGCGGATCGAAGGCACGCCCCGGCGAACCGTGGTCGCGCGGCCTCCGGTCACTCCGCCTGGCGGGCGGCGGCGATGCCGTGCAGGAACTCCAGTACGTCGCCGACGCTTTGCTCGGCGAGTTCGTGGAAGTTCAAGTCCTTGAGATCGTAGACGAACCCGAGGCGGTCCTCGATCATGGTCAGCCACTCGACCGTCTGGAGCGAATCCATCTTCAGCGTCCCGAACGCGACGTCCGCGTCGGGCACGGGGGTGCCGAGGACCTCGGCCAGCATGTCGAGCGCTTCCGGTGCGGACACGGTTTCCATGACAGCTCCTCTCACGTGCGTACGGGCGAAGCCGCCGTGCGCACCTTCGACGAATCGGCGGGCGGACTCGGGTCGGGGTGCCGCACCCGGCGATGCGATCCGAAACACCGGGCGGATCGGGTGAATCGAGCGAAGTGCGTGGATCGAGGCGCCGGGGTGCGTCGAGTTGCGTAGGCGTGATCCGTGCCGGCTCCGTCGACGACCCGGTCTTCGGCCCGCGGCGAGATCGCGACGGCACGGACAAGGCGTTCCGTCGAGTCCGCGGAGTCATCCAACTACGCGTGATAGGCGGCGCCTTCCCCGTGCGCCGCGCGTCGGTGCCGACTATCGCACGGGAGCAGGGTCGGATCAATCGGGTCGCCGCCGCGTCACCGCGCGCGGGCCTGGGCCGGGAGCGGTGCTCGGGTCGCCTGGTCGGGCGACCGGTCCACCGGTTGCCACTCGACCATGAGCCGGGCCAGGCCGCGCGTGGCCAGGCCGTCCTTCCAACGCACCGCGTCGGGCCTGTCGGCCAGCCTCAGGTCCGGGAATCGGGCGAGCAATCGCCCCAACACGACGTGGAGTTGGAGTCTGGCGAGCGGAGCGCCCAGGCAGCGGTGGATGCCGTGCCCGAACGCGAGGTGGGTCGGCCCCCGGCCGTCCGCACGGAGCAGATCCGGTTCCGCGAAGACCTGCTCGTCGCGGTTGCCGTGCATCAGCGAGACGATCACGGCCTCTCCGGCGCGGACGTCGACGTCGCCCAGCCGTACCGCTTCCGTGGCCACGCGCGGGAAGCTCAGCGGCGACGCGGAGTCCAGGCGCAGCAGTTCCTCGACCACCGCCGGCAGTGAATCCGGGTCGTCGAGCAGTGCGCGGTGGGCGTCGGGTCGGGTGAGCAGGGTCAGTACGGACATGCCGATCTGGCCGATCGTGGTCTCGTAGCCGGCCATCAGCAACGCGAGTGCCATCGCGAGCATTTCCTGCTTGGTCATCCCGTCGCGGTCGCGGGCGGCAATCAGCATGCCGAGCAGGTCGTCGTCCCCACTGCCGGTCTTGCGTGCCAGCAAGTCGGCCATGTACCTGACCAGTTCGAGTCGCCGCCGGGACATCTCCGCCGGTCCCGAGGTGATGTCGAACAGCACCTCCACCGAATCGCCGAACACCTCGGCGTCGGCGAGCGGGACGCCGAGCAGGCCGCACAGCACGGCGATCGGCAGCGGCGCCGCAAGACCCGCGATCAGGTCCGCCGGTGGCCCGGCGGCGGCCAGTCGGTCCAGGTGTTCGTCGGCCAACCGGGCCACGGTCGGCTCGGTGGCGGCGATCCGCTGTGCGGAGAAGGCCCCGGCGACGATACGGCGCAGTCGCGCGTGGTCGTACCCGTCCATGCTCATCATCGACTGCGGAATGGGTTGCACCTCGGCGAACCGCGGCGCATGCGCGGTGGTCGCCTCGGACCTGCTGAATCGCGGGTCGGACAACACCTGGCGGGCGAGGGTGTAATCGCGCACCATCCACATGCGATCGCCGGCCGGCGTCCGGATCGATTCGACGGCTTCCTTCGGGGACCGCAGGACGTCGGGGAGTGGCCCCGAGAGATCCCTGCCGTGTGGGCTCACCATTGGTTCCTGCCTTCTTCGCTCGTCTCGGCACAGATGTGCGGCCCCGGCCGCGCGGGGGTCGCCGGGGTGCGCGACCGGGACGACAAGCACTCGAACATCCCTTCCGACCTGCGTTCAACTGCCGCGACAGCACAGTTGAACACGCGTCCACGGAGCTGCCGGAGCGAGCATTGATCGGGCCTCGGGCCGTGTGTCATCGTGAGCCGCGTCGGCGTCGAACATACGGAATACCATTCGAAAATGGGCTCGTGTTCCGAAGCATCGGAACGATGCCCGGATTTCGATACTTCCCCCTCCCGCGATCATGCGACGGCTTTGGGATATCGGCGGCGCGCATGGTGCTCCCGGAAACGTCGCCGACCCGGTGAATCCGCGAATTCGTCGCGGCATTGCGGACCGCTCGAAGGGCCAGTGACCATGAACACGGATGACACCCGCGTCGTCGTGACCGGACTGGGCGCGACCACCCCGGTCGGCGGTGAACTGGCGTCCACGTGGGCCGCGTTGCTGGCCGGGCGGTCGGGTGTGCGCCGGCTGGCGGACGGCTGGCCGGACGACATTCCCATCCGCGTCGGCGCGCCCGCCGCCGTCGATCCGGCCTCGGTGGTCAGCCGCACCGAGCTGCGGACCATGGATCGCAGCACGCACCTGGCGATGACCGCCGCCCGCGAGGCGTGGCGGGACGCCGGCGCGCCCGAGGTGGCACCGGAGCGGCTCGGCGTCTCGATCGGTACCGCGCTGGGCGGACACCTCACCTACCTCGCCGCCTACGACACCCTGCGCGAGCGGGGTTGGCGACGGATGTCGCCGTACACCGCGCCCAGGGTGATGCCGAACAGCGCGGCGGGCTGGCTGAGCATCGAGCTGGGCGCGCGGGCGGGTGCGCACACCGCCGCGGGCGCGTGCGCCTCCGGCGCGGAGGCGATCGGCTACGGGATCGAGATGATCCGTTCGGGCCGGGCCGACGTCGTGGTGGCCGGTGGCACCGAGACGCCGATCACGCCGATGTGGGCGGCGATGTTCGCGGCGCTCCAGGCGCTGTCCCTTGCCGAGGACGAACCGCTGCGCGCGTCCCGGCCGTTCGACAAGGCCAGGGACGGTTTGGTGCTGGGTGAGGGTTCCGGGATGCTCGTCCTGGAATCGGCCGCGCACGCGGCGCGCCGAGGCGCGGCGGTACACGCGATTGCCGCGGGGGTGGGCTATTCGGCCGACGCGCATCACATCGCGGTACCCGAACCTGACGGTGCCGGACTGGCGTTGGCGATGACCCATGCCCTGGCGGACGCCCGTCTCACCCCGGAGCAGGTCGTACACATCAACGCGCACGCCACCTCGACCAAGGCCGGGGACAGCGCCGAGGCCCGGGCGATCCGTCAGGTCCTGGGCGCGGCCACGGCCGGCGCGGTGGTCTCGGCGACCAAGTCGATGACCGGGCACCTGATCGGCGGCGCGGGAGCGGTCGAGGCGGTCGCGGCGATCTGTGCCCTGCGCGAGTCGACCGCGCCGCCGACGCTGAATCTGGACGACCCCGACGACGAGGTCACCGCGACCGGGATCACCATCGCGCCCGAGGCGCGCGAACTGCGTGGCGGCCCGGGCGTACGAGCCGCGCTGAGCAACTCGTCGGCCTTCGGCGGCCACAACGTGACACTCGCGTTCACGGCGGTCTGAGCGGTCCGAGGCCCCGGGCTCCACGAAGTCCACCAGGTCCACCGGGTCCACACCGCCGGGTCCACCGGGTCCGCGCAGTCCGCGCAGTCCATGAAGCGCGTCACCGTCCCGGTGTTACCGGTAGGCCACCGCCGCCGCCCACGGCTCGGGGCCACGAGAGGCCACGAGCGGGTGGGCGGCGCCGGCCGGTCGCCTCAGGTGCTTGCCGCGCTCGCCTCCATGGCCTCGATCAGGCTCTTCGGGCGCATGTCGGTCCACGATTCCTCGATGTAGTCGAGGCATTCCTGACGGCCCGCCTCGCCGAAGGCGGTCGTCCACCCGGCGGGTACCTCGGCGAAGACCGGCCAGAGCGAATGTTGTCCCTCCTCGTTGACCAGCACCAGGAATCTCGCCTCGGTGTCGTCGAAAGGATTCGTCACCATGCCGTCCTTTCCCAGGAATCAGCCATGCCTCATGGCTCTTCGGGTCACTCTGGCCGACCCGTCCCGGCGCATCAATAGGGCGACTTCGCCGCCCTGCGACCGTGTGCCGTTCAACTGCGTCACGGCCCCGGTTGAACACTCGACATCGCATCGGTTCGACGAATTCCGAACTGCGCCGCGGAGTTGGCGTCGCACCCGCCGATCCGCGGCTGTCCCCGTCCCGATTCCCGCGGGACGCGCCGTCCGAATCCCGGTTCTGTTTCCCGGATCTTGTGGCCCGGCGCGTCTTGGTACACGCTGTCCGGTGTGGTGGGGCGAGGGGATCTGACCAATGCCGAATGGGCGCTTCTCGAGCCCCTGTTGCCGGCCGGCGGGCGACGCGGCGGCCGGTGGGGCGAGCATCGCCGGGTGATCGACGGGGTGTTGTTCCACACCCGGACCGGGGTGCCCTGGCGCGATCTGCCCGCGCGGTTCGGCCCATGGCAAACCGTCTACAAACGTGATCGGCGCTGGTCGGCGGATGGCACATGGGAGCGCTTGGCGCGATATTTGCAAGTAGCGAACCGTGAAACGGGGGCGGGCGACCGGCATCGCCGCGATCTGTCGGCCCGGTTGGCGGAGGTCGCCCGGGCGGGTCGGGCGCCGGCCGTCGCCGCACCCGGGCGCAGGGCCCGCGCCGCCTCGCCGGCCGCCGTACCGCCTCCTCGGCCGGGCCCGAATCGGGCCGGTCGAACCGTCGATTCCGAGCCTGCTCACGGCCCCGACTCCGCACGCGTGGACGGCCGTTCGCAAGGTCCGGCGGATGATCCGGGAAACGGGACCTCACCCGATCCGGCGCCGCCGAGGAGCACCCGCCGGATTCCGGTCAAGCCTGCCGATGATCCCTCGTCGAGTCTCGACAGCGCTCTCTCGAACAGTGACCATGAGTGAGTATGCGACGACCAAGGGAGGCGTACGGAAGCGACTGACGAACTCGATACGGCCGAACCGATAACGGGTGCGTCGATCGGTGAACACCGACGGCGTCGGTCCGGCGTCACTTCCTGGACATTTCGGGAAGCAGCGGTTTCGCGACCATCGGAACCCGGGCGGTGCCGGGTTCGCGGACGATGGTCGGTGATCGCGGATCGAACCGTGATCACTGTCGCGCGTCGCGACGCGAAACGCCACAGGTGACGGCTCCCGCCGCGTCGAATGCGGGACGTCGAACGTACGGAGCGTGGCTCGTACGTGCGACGGACGCGGGCGGTCCCGCACGTGTGGGCGCCGGAACACATGGCACACGATCGGTGTCGATGGCTCGATCCATTGCAAATCTCACGAGAATCGGATCCTGGATATTCATCCAACGGGGGAGATTGAGATGCAACATTCGGACGCCAGAGCACTTGAGGTCGCGCGTCACGAAGGGGCGCCCGATCTCGTTGTCGAGCAGGCCCTGAACAAACACCGCGTCAAGGAGATTCTGACCGTCCCGATCGCCTCGCTCGTGCCGGGCGAATCACCGCGCTCGGAAGGTCAGGACCAGGAACACATCTCCCGACTCGCGGAAATCGACGAACCGCTTCCACCCATCCTCGTGAACCGGAACACGGGGCAGGTGATCGACGGGATCCATCGCCTGATGGCGGCCCTGTCGAAAGGGCGGGAGGTCATCGATGTCGAGCTTTTCGACGGCACCGACGAAGACGCATTTCTGCACGCGGTCAAGGCGAATGTAGGGCATGGCCTTCCGCTGTCACAGGCGGATCGCCGGGCCGCCGCCACCAGGATCATCGCGTCGCATCCGCACATGTCCGATCGGGCGATCGCCCGGATCGCGGGCCTGGGCGCGAAGACCGTGGGGGCGATCCGACGCCGTTCAGCCGGCGCGCTGCCGCAGTTGAACGCCCGGATCGGCCGCGACGGCCGGATCCGCCCGCTCAACAGCGTGGAGGGTCGGCAACGGGCCGCCGAGGTGATCGCGGCGCATCCCAAGGCATCCCTTCGGGAGATCGCCCGGCTCGCGGGCATCTCGCCCGCCACCGCGAGTGATGTCCGCAAGCGCCTGGAATCCGGCGAGGGACCCGTGGGCGTACTGCCGGTCGAGGTCGACACCCACGACGACACCGAGGTCGGCCGTTCCGCCGGTTCACGGGTCGAACGCAAGGTGCGCACGCTCCAACCGGATCCGGGCTCGGTGGTCGAGAAATTACTCAGGGACCCGTCCTTGCGGCACAAGGAGGAGGGACGGCACCTGCTGCGGATACTGCGGCAGAATGCGATCGGCATGGAGGAGTGGGCCGAATTGACCGCGGCGGTACCACCGCATTGCGGGGCCCTGGTGGTGCATCTCGCGCGCCAGTACGCGGAGACGTGGCTGGGATTCGCGCAGGAACTGGACGAGCGTGTCCGCTCCGTGAGCAGCGGGGCCGTCGGCATGTGAGCTACTGCCGGCCAAGGGTATCGGGGATTTCCTGGCCAGGAGCAATGATGGGCATCAGAGCCCGATCATGCTCGCCGGAAGGGTTTCGGCGGGCAGACCGGGCTCCGATCGATCGGTAGTCCCATGAGGGGCCACCCGACGGCGGCTTCGCCCGCTCGGGTGACCCCTCACGTCGGTTCCCGTGCGGGAACCGACGGCGTATTCATCGCT
This sequence comes from Embleya sp. NPDC025285, assembly GCF_055558835.1. Lineage (NCBI taxonomy): Bacteria > Bacillati > Actinomycetota > Actinomycetes > Kitasatosporales > Streptomycetaceae > Embleya > Embleya sp. NPDC025285. The sequence goes on along the minus strand of NZ_JBVHLU010000066.1, from coordinate 8,432 downwards.
GTCGCCGTCGACGACGGCCACTGCCGTCGGCCACGACCGGGGCCGGGTCGGCTGCATGCCGTGTCGTCTGGGCACGCCGCGCGAACGGCGTACGACCCGAGCCCGACGTCGCGGTCCGCCGTCGCCCTCGGCCCTCCGAGGGCGGCCGTATCCGTCATCGGTGTACATGCCCGTGATCGGCTCGCGTGGTGCCATACTCCGGGAACGGTGCGGGGTACGCGTCACCGATCCCACCGGCCTCACCGGCCTCACCGCCGGAGGGCGGGAGGGACGGCCGTGCGATCGGTGGATCGGCCCGACGGCCCGGTCGGCCACCTCGATCGGCACTGCCGGCGACCGTCCCGCGGCACCCGCCGACGCGACGCGACAACCGCGAAGGCGCAACGGATTTCCCGTGCACGCCCGCGTCCCGTGACGCCCCCGGCGTGACCGTCGTTCGTACCCGACTGCCCTTTGCGGGAGGTACCTCCATGACCGTGTCAACGAGCACCGGCCTCGCGTCGCCCGGACCGCCCGAACGCGTCACCGGCTCGGGAACCGTCGCCGACCCCGGCCCGCGACCGGTCCTCGGATGAACGACGGCATCGGCGACGGCCTCGTCACCGACTTCGGCAACGGCACCACCGAGCCCTCGCCGCCCGACCCGGTCGTCGCCCACCTGTCGAGGAAGCAGCTCCACGGCAGCGTCTGCGATCCGGTGCTGGACACGATGAACTTCCTCAACGAGATCACCCATCGCCATCCCGAGGCGATCTCGTTCGCGCCGGGCCGCCCGTACGACGGCTATTTCGACACCGAGCAGATCTTCACGAACATCCGGCGTTACCTCGATCACCTCGCCGACAGCGGATACTCGCCCGCCCGCGTGCGGGACACGATGTTCCAGTACGGCCCCACCGCCGGGCTGATCCGCGACCTGATCGCCGACTCGTTGCGGCGGGACGAACACATCGACGTACCGCCGGAGTCCGTCGTGGTCACCGCCGGCTGCCAGGAGGCGATGTTCCTCGCCGTGCGGGCGCTGATCTCCGGCCCCGGGGACGTGCTGCTGGTCTCCAGCCCCTGCTACGTCGGGATCACCGGTGCCGCCCGGTTGTTGGACGTCGCGTTGACCGCCGTCGACGAGCGACCGGACGGCTTCCGCTGCGCCGATCTGGCCGCGGCGATTCGCGCGGAGCGCTCGCGCGGACGCCGGTGTCGGGCGTTCTATCTCGTCCCCGACCACTCGAATCCCTCCGGCAACACCGTGTCGACGGCCGAGCGGCACGCGCTGCTCGACCTGGCCGAGCGCGAGGACTTCCTCATCCTCGAGGACAGCCCCTACCGAATGGTCAGCCCCGGGGCGCAGTTGCCCACCCTCAAGTCACTCGACCGCAACCGTCGGGTGGTCCACCTGGGCTCGTTCGCCAAGACCCTCTTCCCGGGTGCCCGAGTGGGCTTCGTCGTCGCGGACCAGGTCGTCGCCGACGAGGCGGGTGGCACCGGACTGTTGGCGGACGAACTCACCAGGATCAAGAGCATGGTGACGGTGAACACGTCGCCGCTGGGCCAGGCGGCGGTGGCGGGCATGCTGCTCGCGGCCGAAGGTCGGACCTCGGCCCTGAACGTCGACACCTCCGCCTACTACGGGCGCGCCATGCGCGCCACCCTCGAACGCCTCGACGCGTGCTTCCCGGGCGGCGGACTCGGTCCCCACGACGGCTCCCGCGATCCCGGCAATCCCGGGGGTCCCGGTGCCCCGACCGTGCACTGGAACCGGCCCGACGGCGGCTTCTTCCTCGCCGTCGACGTCCCGTTCCGCGCGGACAACGCCGCGCTGGACCGCTCGGCGCGGGACTTCGGCGTCATCTGGACGCCGATGTCCTACTTCCATCCGCAGGGTGGCGGCGAGCACCGACTCCGACTGTCCGTCAGCTATCTCACCGAGGCCGAGATCACCGAAGGCATCGCCCGGCTGGCCCGGTTCATTCGGGCCGAGAGCCGATCCGCACCCGACGCCCACGCACACTGACCGTTCCACCCGCCCCTCGATCCACCTCGGACCGATCCACCCTCCGACCGATCCACTCCCACCGAAAGGACGATCGAAGTGTCCACAGCGGTACGTCGCACTCGAAGCAAGCCCCGCATGTGGGGATGGACCTTCCAATGACCCTCGCGCTGAACCCCTCGAACGTCGCCTCGGTCGCCGCGCTCACCTCGACCCTCGCGCCCGCCTCGCCCACGTCCACGTTCGCGCCCGAGCGCAAGGACATCCCCGGCGTGCCCCGGATCCTCGGCGTCGGCACGGCCGTCACCGAACACTCCTACTCGCAGCGCGAACTCCTCGACCTGTTCCGGATCTCCGATCCGAAGGTGCGCTCCGTCTTCCTCAACAGCGCGATCGAACGACGCTTCCTGTCCGTGCCCGCACGGGACGCCACCGGAGCGGCGACCATCGAGACCCAGGGCGAACTCCTGGCCAAGCACAAGCGCTTGGCCATCGAGATGGCCGCCCGGGCGATCCACGCCTGTCTCAAGGACGCCGGCATCGAACTCGCGGACGTCGGCTACCTGTGCTGCGTCACCACCACCGGCCTGCTCACCCCCGGTCTGAGCGCGCTGCTCATCCGGGAATTGCGCATGGATCCGCGCTGCAGCCGCGTCGACGTGGTCGGCATGGGCTGCAACGCCGGCCTCAACGCGCTGAACGCGACGGTCGGCTGGACCGTGGCCCACCCCGGGCGGATCGCCGTCATGGTGTGCGCGGAAGCCTGCTCGGCCGCCTACGTCCTCGACGCCACGATGCGCACCTCCGTCGTCAACAGCCTCTTCGGCGACGGCGCGGCGGCCGTCGCACTGGCCGCCGACACCCCCGACGCGGCCGGCCCGCCCGACGCGCCGAGCGGCTACGCCGGACTCGGCGTCGACGTCGACTCGCCTCCCGCCGGCAGCCCGCGCGTACTGTCCTTCGCCAGTTGCCTGATCACCGACGCGATCGACGCGATGCGCTACGACTGGGACGACGAGCAGGGCAAGTTCAGCTTCTACCTCGACCCGGACGTGCCCTACGTGGTCGGCGCGCACGCGGAGTCGGTGGTCGATCGACTTTTGTCCGGCGCCGGATTGCGCCGCAGCGACATCGCGCACTGGCTGGTGCACTCCGGCGGCAAGAAGGTGATCGACGCGGTCCGGGTCAACCTCGGCCTGACCCGGCACGACGTGCGGCACACCACCGGAGTGCTGCGCGACTACGGCAACGTGTCGAGCGGTTCGTTCCTGTTCTCCTACGAACGACTGCTCCGCGAGGGTGTGGTCCGGGCCGGCGACCACGGCGTGCTGATGACCATGGGGCCCGGCTCGACCATCGAGACGGCACTGGTCCAGTGGTGATGGGGGAACGCGTGAACGACGACCTGGAACTGCGGGTGGACGGCGCCCGACCGCTGACCGTCGAGGCGATCGCGGCGGTCGGCGCGGTCTGCGACACGGCCGAGGATCGGGGTGGCCGGGGCAGGGTGGTGGTGTACGTGTCCGGCGCCCCGGACGGCCCCAGACCCGCCGGGCTGACCGTGGCCGTGGTGAGCAAGTGGGAACGCGCCCTGCGGCGCCTGGAGCGACTGCCCGCGGCCACCGTGGCCGTCGCCGACGGCGACTGCGGCGGCCTGGCCCTGGACGCGCTCCTGGCCACCGACCACCGCATCGCCACCGAGTCGGTGCGCCTGGTCGTGCCGGTGGAAGGCGGCGCCACCTGGCCGGGCATGGCCGTCTACCGCCTCGCCCACCGGGCCGGCAGCACGGCGGTGGCGATCCGCCGGGCGGTGCTCTTCGGCACTCCCCTGCCGGCCCGTGACGCGCTCGCCCTGCAACTCCTCGACGAGGTGACCGACGACGTGTCCGCGGCCCTGGCGGCGGCCGAACCACTCGGTGAACTGTCCGGCCCCGAACTGGCCATCCGGCGGCAGTTGTTGTTCGACGCGAGCACCACCGGCTTCGAGGAGGCCCTGGGCGTGCATCTGGCCGCGTGCGACCGGGACCTGCGCCGGACCGGCAGCGGAGCCGTGTCGTGATCCGCGAACGGGCCCGGCCCGAGTGGCACGAGGACCTCGCCCTCGTCCGCGCCGAACTGGAGCCGGCCCGCTCGACGCTGGCCCGGGCCGCCGCGCACACCGACGACCTGCTGGCCGTCCTGCCCGCGCCCGAACACCGGTCGATCGCCCAGCACATCGCCGCGACCGCGGCCAAGGACGGTACCCGCGCGTTGCGCCGCGCCTTCCTGGCGCGGCATACCGACGCCGTCTACGACGAGCTCACCGCGTGCCGGACCCGAGCACTGCGACTCGCCGAGCTGTCCCGGGCGGCCGCGAGCGCCTTTCCCGGACTGGTGCCCGGCCCGGAACAGTTCGTCCTCGAACGCGGTCGTCCGCAGGCCCACAAGGAGGGCCACGAGATCGACCAGGGCATCTTCTTCGCCGGCATCCTCGGCGCGGAGCAATCCGGTCGGCACCTGCTCGACGTACTGTTGCGGCCCACACCGCGGGCGCTCGCGCTGCTGCCCGAGTTCACCGCGACCGGCCTGATCGAACTGGGTTCGGTACGGCTGGAGCGCGTCGCCGGCACCGCCCGGCTCACCCTGTGTCGGGACGACTGCCTGAACGCGGAGGACAACCGTCAGGTCGACGACATGGAGACCGCAGTCGACCTGGCCCTGCTCGATCCGGCGGTGCGCGTCGGCCTGGTGCGCGGCGGCGTGATGACCCACCCCCGCTACCGCGGCCGTCGGGTGTTCAGCGCCGGCATCAACCTCAAGGCGCTCAACGCCGGCGACATCTCCCTGGTCGACTTCCTGCTTCGCCGCGAACTCGGCTACATCCACAAGCTGTTGCGCGGCATCCGGGTCGAGGACGACGCCGCCTGGCACAGCCCCACGATCGACAAACCCTGGGTCGCGGCGGTCGACACGTTCGCGATCGGCGGCGGCATGCAGCTCCTGCTCGTCTTCGATCACGTCCTGGCCGCGTCCGACGCCTACCTCAGCCTGCCGGCCGCGCGCGAGGGCATCATCCCGGGTGCCGCCAACTTCCGCCTGACCAGGCACGTCGGTCCGCGCCTGGCCCGGCAGATCATCCTCGAAGGCCGGCGAATCCCGGCGCAGGGACCCGAGGCCCGACTCCTGGTCGACGAGGTGCACGATCCGGAACGACTGGACCGGGCCGTCGAGGACTGCCTGGATCGACTGAAGCAGCCCGCGGTGGGGGCCAATCGGCGGATGCTCAATCTCGCCGAGGAGTCGCCGGACCGGTTCCGGCACTACATGGCCGAGTTCGCACTCCAGCAGGCGCTGCGGATGTACAGCGCGGACGTGCTCGACAAGGTCGACCGGTTCTCCGCCCGGCAGGGGGTGCCGTCACGATGAGCGCCGCCGAGCAGCCCCGGGTGCGGTACGAGAAGAAGGATCACGTCGCCCGGATCACCCTGGATCGACCCGCCGTGCTCAACGCGATGGACCTGCGCACGCACGAGGAACTGGCCACGATCTGGGACGACGTCGAGGCCGACGACCAGGTGCGGGTCGCGGTGCTGACCGGAGCGGGCGAGCGCTCGTTCACGGTCGGCCAGGATCTGCGCGAGCGTGCCCGGCTCGACCGCGCGGGCGTTCCCCGGTCCACGTTCGGCAGTCGCGGCCAACCCGGTTGGCCCCGGCTGACCGAGCGGTTCGAGCTGTCCAAGCCGGTGATCGCCCGGGTGAACGGCTATGCCCTGGGCGGCGGCTTCGAACTCGCGCTGGCCTGCGACCTGATCGTCGCGGCCGACCACGCGGTGTTCGCGTTGCCGGAGGCTCGGTTGGGCCTGGTCCCCGGCGCGGGCGGCGCGTTTCGGCTCGCCCGCCAGCTACCGCTGAAGATGGCCATGGGCCATCTGCTCACCGGCCGCCGTATGAGCGCGCAGTCGGCGCTCCGCCTGGGACTGGTCAACCAGGTCGTCCCGCTCGACGACCTGGACGCGTGCGTCGACGAGTGGACCGACGACCTCCTGCGCAGCGCGCCCTTGGCCGTGCGGGCGATCAAGGAGGCGGTCATGCGGTCCGTGGACATGCCGCTGGAGCAGGCCTTCTCGACCCCGTTCGCATGGGAGCAGCGGCGAAGGCACAGCGAGGACGCCGTCGAGGGTCCGCGCGCGTTCGCCGAACAGCGCGAACCTCGGTGGCAGGGGCGCTGAGCCACCGGGCCCCCGGAACCGACGAGACCTCACCGCAGCGTGGCCCCGAGTCCTGATGATGGGCTCGGGGCCACGCTTCGTCGATCTCCGGCGCTCGCGCCTCCGCGCCGTAGGGCGGGCCCGCTTCCGGGCCCGCCCTACCTCGTTCACCGCGGGTCCGCGCCCGGCCGTTCCGCCACGGCCGACCAGATCCGGTCGAGCATCTCCGGGAGCACCAACTCCGCGTGGGCACAGGGCAACCGCACCTCGGAGATCTCACCGCTCACGTGCGGTCGCCAGCTGTCCGCGCCGACGAACCCGACAGGCTTGTCCTGCTCGGCGACCACCAGCACCACGTTCCCGTCGAATCGGCCGTACTCGTGGTCGGCGCCGATGTTGGCGTTGTTGCGCCGGATCCGGGCCAGCATCATCAACTCGTCGTCCGAGACGGCGCCTTCGAAGCCCGCCTCCCGTCGCACGGCCCGCATGCGCTCGGTCGGTTCGGCGCGATCGTCGTCGGCCTCGTCCGCGGAGCCGCTCCCGGGGCTCTCGACCTCTTCGTCGCGCGCCTTCGGGTCGGTCAAGGCGGTCGCCGGATAGGTGTCCATGATCACGAGTGCGGCGACCTCTTCGCCCGCGGCTCGCAGCCGGACCGCGATCTCGTGTCCGAGCATGCCGCCGAAGGACCATCCCAGCAGGTGGTAGGGGCCCTTGGGCTGGATGCCGCGGATCTGCTCCAGGTAGACGTCCGCCATTTCGCCGACCGACCGGGACATCTCGCGGACACCGTCCAGGCCCGGGGCCTGGAGTCCGTACAGCGGGACGTCCGCGTCGATGTGCCGGGCCAACGGCGTATAGCACCAACTCAAGCCGGCGCCGGGAGGCAGCGCGAAGAAGGGCAGCCCTTCCCCCTGGGCCTTGATCGGCAACAGCACGCCCAGCGCGTCCCGGACCGCGCCCAGATTCATCCGCCGCACCAACTCGGCCGGGGTCGGCGCCGCGAACACCGTCCGGACCGGCACCGACACGCCGCGCGCGGCCAGTTCGGCGACCAGGGTGACCGCGAGCAGGGAGTGTCCGCCCAGCTCGAAGAAGTTGTCGTCCGCTCCCACCGAGTCCACGCCCAGGGTCGCGGCGAACACCTCGCACGCCAGCACCTCCAACGACGTGACCGGAGTTCGGCCGGAGCCCGTACCGGAAGCCCCTCCGCCGCCGCGCCCCGGATCGGGCAGGGCCTTGCGGTCGAGCTTGCCGTTCGCGGTCAGCGGGAGCGCCTCGAGGACCGCCACGGCCGACGGGACCATGTACGCGGGCAGTCGCCGAGCCGCGAACTCGCGCAGGCGCTCGGCGAGTCCACTCTCGTACTCGCCGTCGTCGTCCCCGACATCCATGGTGCGTGGGTCGCTCGGGACGACGTAGGCAACGAGCCGAAGCTCGCCGGGCGCGTCCTCGTGGGCGATCACCGCGGCGCGGGCGACGTCGGGGTGTGCTTCGATGGCGCTCTGTATCTCACCGGGCTCGATCCGGAAGCCCCGGATCTTGACCTGGTCGTCGACCCGCCCGACGAATACCAGTCGGCCGTCGGCGGTCCAGCGGGCCCGGTCGCCGGTGCGATACATGCGCTCGCCACCGCCCCCGAACGGGCAGGCCACGAACCGCTCGGCCGTCAACCCCGACCGGCCCAGATAGCCCCGGGCCAGACCCGCACCCGCCACATACAACTCGCCCACCACGCCGGGCGGAACCGGCGCAAGCCGACCGTCCAGCACATACGCCCGGGTGTTCACGATCGGCGTGCCCACCACCGGCTCACCACCCGCCGCCAACGGCGCCGACATCGTCGCGCACACCGTCGTCTCCGTCGGCCCGTACGCGTTGATCAACCGCCGACCCGCAGCCCACCGCGCCACCAGATCCACACCCAACGCCTCACCGGCACAAACGAGGGTCCGCACACCGGCCAGGTCCCGTTCGTCCATCACGCTCACGACCGCCGGCGGCAACGTGACGTGCGTGACGCCGTCCCGGGCGATCACCTCGGCCAGGCCTGCCCCGGGCAGGAGTTCGTCGGCGGGAGCCAGCACGAGCGTCGCCCCACCACACAACGCCACCCACATCTCCGCCGACGCCGCATCGAACCCGATCGACGCGAACTGCAACACCCGATCCCCCGCACCCAGAGCAAACCGCTCCACCTGCGACGCCACCAGACCCGACAACCCACGATGCGACACCGCAACACCCTTGGGCCGACC
>NZ_JBVHLU010000065.1:0-64737 GCF_055558835.1 Embleya sp. NPDC025285 | reverse complement strand
TGGCCCCCCCCCCCCCCCCCCCCCCCCCCTCCCCCCCCCCCCCCCCCCCCCCCCCCCCCCCCCCCCCCCCCCCCGCCATCCACGGACCGCGATCAGGCGGGCCCCTCGCCACGCTCGACCAGATCCCAGGCGTGGGCGAACAGTTCGGGCAGGGTCAGGCGCCAGACCTGGTCCTCCCACACCCGTTTGCCGATCAAGTGCACACCCAGCAGATTCGCCTTCCACACCTCGATCGGCCACAGCGGCTTGCGGGCCTCGGCCCAGTCGCCCGGCAGGAAGACCCCACGACCGGCGCGCGCCCGCTTGTCCGCGACCACCACGCCGGCCGTCACCAACGCCGCCGCGGCCTGCCGGTGGCGGGCGGCGTTCCAGCCGTTCCACAGCCGGACCCGTCGATCGCTCGGGCGCGCGATCGCGAGCAGTTGCAGGTACAGCGCGGCGGCGTCGGCGTCCACGCCGAGTGCCTTCTCGACCCGTGCGACCGTCTCCGGCGCGCTCAGCGCCGGATTGCCCTCGTACCCGCCGACCGGCAGCGCGTCGCCGGCCACCCGATCCACCACCCGCGCGCACCAGTCCCCGCGCAGCATGTCGACGGCGTCGCGCACCGGTGCGCCACCGGAGGCGACCCGCCGCAGCAGGTTCGAACGCTCGTCGTCACCGTAGAGCGCGGGCCGGAAGTACAGCCGTACGAACGGATCGGGGGCGCGTTCGGTGGGTGTGGCGAGGGTGGCGATGGTCAGGCCGTCGTCGAAGTTCGCCGACGTCAGCGGGAGCGGTCCGGCATGCGGGCGATCGCCGAACAGCGCCCGCAGGCGGTCGGCGCCCTCGTTGGAGCGCGCGGTGTAGCCGGCGTTCAGCAGCAGTCCCGGATGATCGAGCCGGGCGCGCACGGCGGCCACCACGGCGGGCAGCCCGGCGCGGACCGGATCCCCGGCGGGCAACTCGGCGTAGACGGTCGGCAGCGCGACATCGAGCGCCATCAGGAACTCCGCGAACCAGCGCTCGCCCTGCCCTTCGCTGGTGCTGTACGTCCCATGGGTGCCCTCCACCAGCCACGAGTCGTGGTTCCGGCTGGTCAGCGGGTGTGTCTCGGGGGCCAGGAAGGCGGCGCACACGTGCGCGGCCGGGGTGTGCAGGGTGACGCGACCGAGCTCGGCGAGCACGACGAGGGTCTCCTCCGGCACCGGCCGCGCCCGCCCGAACCGCTCCCGCCACGCGGCGGCGATCCCGGCCGCGAGCGCGCCCGGGGCGGCGTCCTCCCACAGATCGGCCGGATCCTCGGGCAACACGCGCGCGAACAGCTCCAGCCGCTCGAGTTCGGTCAGCCGGCCCAACTCGTCGTAACCGGCGTCGGCTTCGGCCGTGCTCAGCCCGAGCAGGCGGCGCTGGTCGGGATTCAGCGGCGGCAGCGTGCGGATCCCGCCGGCATCGCCGGTCAGCAGCAGCACCGCCGCCGCCCGGGACACGCCCGTCTCCTCGGCGAGCAGTCGCGCCGCCGCCGGATCCCAGGCGATCGGCCCGCGTTCGCGCACCAGCGCGACCAGGCGGCGCAGTTGCCGCGCGTCGCCCCAGCCGTGGGCGACCTCGACCCAGTCGGTCGGCTCGCCGAACACGGGCGGATCGGCGTCCCCGGCCCGCACCTGGAGCACGCCGCAACGGCCGTCACGCGGCCACGTCGTGGCGATCGTGGCCCCTCGCCCGTCGCGCACGGCCTTGGCGTCGGCGCGCGCGGAACCCACGCGTATCCGGGTCGTCGGGTCGGCCAGCGGCGTGCCCGCCCAGTTCTCCAGGAACCCCAGCAGGGCCTCGCGCTGCTGCGCCGAGGTGGTCGGGGCCGCGGCGCGCAGCGCGATCGCGCCGATCCGGCCGATCAGCGGCGGCCAGGACCCGTCGCCGATGATCCCCGGGCCGTCCTCCTCGGCCGGCGGATCCCACGTGCCGGCGAGATAGCCGCCGACCCGCTCAACGCCCGCCAACACATTCCAACTCCACATCCCCAGACCGGTGACCAGCCCCGACAATGCCGGGGAGAGCCACTGATCACGAGGATCAACCGTCGTAGGTGCCATGCCGACATCCCTATCGCGTCGCGCCGACGCGGCCGGCGGCGCCCCACTCCCACGCGTTGCCACGGCTCACGACACCGGCGAGACCGGCGACGCCGACGACGACGCTCACAACACCAGCCACAACGCGGTCGTCGACGCGACCAGCCCCAGCGGCACGGTCAGCAGCCCCAGCCGAGTGAAGGCCGCCAGGTCGGCGTCCGTGTCGTGCTCGCGCAACACCCGCCGCCACAACAGCGTCGCCAGCGACCCGACGTAGGTCAGGTTCGGGCCGAGGTTCACCCCGATCAGCACGGCGAGCACCGGCCCCGGACCCGCGCCGGTGCTCGCAGTGAGCGGCAACAGTGCGAGTACGGCCGGCAGGTTGTTGATCAGGTTCGCCAGACCGGCCGCGACGGCGGCGATCGCGAGCAGGGCCGGCCACGAGGACCCGGCCGGCAACACGTGGGCGAGCGCGTCGCCGAGCCCGTTGTCGACCACGGCGGTGACCACGACCCCCAGCGCGAGCACGAACAGGCAGAACAGCGGATCGGCCGCGCCGAGCAGGCCGCGCACCGTGGTGTGCCGGCGGCGCAGCGCGCGCACGCCGAGCACCAGCACACCGCCGAGCGCGGCCCACACCGGTTCGAGTCCGGCGAGCGAGGTGACCGCGAACCCGGCCAGCGTGCAGGCCAGGACGACCAGCACGAAGATCGGCACCCCGGTGGTCGGCGTCGCCGTCGGCGGGGTGAGCGGCGCGGCCAGGTCGGTGCGGAAGAAGCGGCGGAACACCACGTACTCGACCACGATCGCCACCAGCCACGGCAGCGCCATCAGCAGCGCGAAGCGCCCGAAGGACAGGCCGCTGACGGTGAACGCGAGCAGGTTGGTCAGATTCGACACCGGCAGCAACAGCGAGGCGGAGTTGGCCAGATGCGCACACGCGTACGCGTGCGGGCGGGCGCGGGCACCGACCCGCGCCGCCGTGGCGAACACCACCGGCGTCAGCAGTACGACGGTCGCGTCCAGGCTCAGCACGGCGGTCACCACGGCGGCGACCACGAACACCCCGGACAACAGCCGACCCGGCCGGCGCCGACACAACCGGGCCACCGCGTTCCCGGCCGCGACGAACAGGCCCTCGTCCGCGCACAGCTTGGCCAGCACCAGCACGGCGGCCAGGAACGCGACCACCGGCGACAACGTGCGCACCTGCTCCCGGGCCGCGTCGAAGGACACCGCCCCGGCGGCCACCACCAGGACCGCCGCCGGCACCGCGGCGACCGCCTCGGGCCATCCGCGCGGCCGGGCCACGGCGAACGCGAGCACCGCGGCCAGCAGCATGACGGACAACGTCTCGGCGGCGGCGGTACCCACGGTCATCTCCCCGGCGAAGGTCGGACGGTGCCGATCGACCGACCGGGTCGACGAGCGGCCCACCACCCTGCCGGCCGCCCTTTTCCGGCTCGACGGCGGGCCCGGGGTCGGGTATCCCGGGCCCGGAGTCGGGTTCCTCCGGCTCGGGGCCGCGCCGCCCGGCCCGCAGCCGGGTTCGTCCGAAGTGTCAGCTCGCCCGGGCCCGCTCCGCCGTCGCCAACGCGGCTCGCAGGAATTCCGCGGTCGCCGAGTCCTCGGCCTTGACCAATTCCGCCGGCGTGCCCTCGAACACCACCGTGCCGCCGTGCTTGCCGCCGCCCGGACCAAGGTCGAGGACGTGGTCGGCGCGCTTGACCACGTCCAGGTTGTGCTCGACCACCACGACGGTGTTGCCCGCGTCCACGAGCCGGTCCAGCAGTCGGATCAGTGTCTCCACATCGGACATGTGCAGGCCCGTGGTCGGCTCGTCAAGGATGTACACGCTGCCGGCCTTGTGCAGTTCGCTCGCCAGCTTGAGCCGCTGCAACTCGCCGCCGGACAGCGAACTCAGCGGTTGCCCCAGGGTCAGGTAGCCCAGCCCGACCGAGACCAGCGACCGCACCCGAGTGCGCAGCGCCTTCTCGGTGAAGTAGTCCACCGCCTCCTCGGCGGTCAGCGCCAACACCTCCACGATCGACTTGCCGCGCAGCCGGTACGCCAGGACCTCGTCGCGGAACCGCCGCCCCTCGCACGCCTCGCAGCGCGTGGTGACCGGGTCCATGAACGCCATGTCGGTCCGGATCACGCCGCGCCCCTGGCACTCGGGACACGCACCGAGCGAGTTGAACGTGAACATCCCCGGGTCCACGTCGTTGGCCTTCGCGAACAGCTTGCGCACGGTGTCCAGCACGCCGACGTAGGTCGCCGGCGTCGAGCGTGAGGAGATGCCCACGCCCGACTGGTCGACCACCACCGCCTGCGGGTGCGCGGCGACCAGCACGTCCGAGATCAGCGTGCTCTTGCCCGAGCCCGCGACGCCGGTGACCACGGTGAGCACGCCGGTGGGGATGTCCACGTCCACGTTCCGCAGGTTGTGCAGGTTCGCGCCGCGAATCTCCAGCGCGCCGGTGGGCCGGCGAAAGCTCGGCTTGAGCGGGCTGAGCCGGCGCAGCGCGCGCCCGGTCGGCGAGTTCGCGGCGCACAGTTCGGCGAAGCTGCCCTCGAACGTGACGGTGCCGCCGTGGATGCCCGCTCCCGGGCCGACGTCGACGACGTGGTCCGCGATCGCGATCACGTCCGGGTCGTGTTCGACCACCAGCACGGTGTTGCCCTTGTCCCGCAGCCGGGTGAGCAGGTCGTTGAGTCGGACCACGTCGCGCGGATGCAGTCCCACACTCGGTTCGTCGAAGATGTACGTCATCCCGGTCAGGCTCGAACCGAGGTAGCGCACCATCTTCAGCCGCTGCCCCTCGCCGCCGGACACCGTCGAGGTGGGCCGGTCCAGGTGCAGGTAGCCGAGCCCGATCGCGACGATCCGCTCCAACGCGACCGCCGCCGGTCGCGCGACCCGCCGCGCGACCGGATCGGCCAGTCCGGTGAGCACCTCGACCAGGTCGGCGATCTCCATCGCCGCGTAGTCCGACAACGAGCGGCCCTCGATCAGCGATGTGCGCGCCGCCTCGTTGAGCCGGGCCCCCGCGCAGTCCGGACACGCTCCGTCGGTGACGAACCGGGCGATCGTCTCGCGGCTCTTCTCCGCCAGCGCCGAGGTGTCCCGCTTGAGGTAGAGCCGGTTGAACCGGTCGACCAACCCCTCGTAGTCGATGTGGTGCCGGCCGTTGTTGTTGACGATCTCCACCTTGGCGCCGGTGCCGTACAGGAACAGCCGCCACTGCTCGTCGGTGAACTCGCGGATCGGGACGTCGGTGGGGTAGAGGTCGTGGTTCGCGTACAGCTGCCACTGCCAGCCGCCGACCGCGAACCCCGGGTGCCGGATCGCGCCGTCGCCGATCGTGCGGCTCGGGTCGATCAGCGCGTCCAGGTTCAGCCGGACGGTGTGCCCGAGGCCCTCGCAGGTCGGACACATGCCGTTCGGGTCGTTGAACGAGTAGTGGTTGGAGGGTCCGGCCGACGGGGTGCCGTGCCGCGAGAACAACACGCGCAGCAGCGGGTGGATGTCGGTCATCGTGCCCACCGTGGACCGCGAGTTGCCGCCGATCGGGCGCTGGTCGACGATGATTGCCGTCGACAGGTACTCGATCGAGTCCGCCTCGGGGCGCTCGTGCTTGGGCAGCCGGTTGCGGATGAACGCCGTGAACGTCTCGGCGAGTTGCCGCTGCGACTCGACCGCGATGGTGTCGAACACGATCGACGACTTGCCCGATCCGGAGACTCCGGTGAACACCACGATCCGGTTCTTGGGGATGCGCAGCGACACCCCCTTGAGGTTGTGCTCCCGGGCGCCGGTGATCACGATGCTGTCGTAGTTCATGGCACCAACGTACGAAGGGGTTCCTGACACGTGTTGTCAAGGATTTCGGAGCGATTCGGCACCGGTCGCGGAACCGTCCGCTGTCGCGCGGACCGATGCGGCGGCGCACAAACGGGTTGCGCGGGACGGTGTCCATCCAGCACCATCGCCGCCATGACGAACCCGAACCGAGAGGGCGGCGACCGCCCCCGCGCGTGCACGCCCCGACGTCGGCGCCCGAGCCGATCGACCCGACCGACCCGACCGAGACGACCGCGGCGCCTTTGAGCCCGACGGTGCACGATCCGCTCTTCGCCGGCTACGGCGACGCGACGTACCAGGCGATTCTGGCCGATCGCGACGGCCCGACGGCCCGCGAGATGTTCGCGCGAAGCGCCGATCCGGATCCGGCCGTCCGGCGGCGCGTGATGACGCTGTTGACCACCGTGAGCCATGCGGTCCAGCGATGGCCGGCCGCCGCCGACATCGCCGCGAACCTGCTGATCGACCCCGACGAACGGGTACGCCGCGCGGCGGCCTGGCTGCTCGCGCAGGCCGATCTCGACCGGGCACTGCACATGGCCCACGAACCACCCGCCGACCCGGTGGCCGGCCTGGCACTCGTCGAGGCCGCGCTCGGCCGTTGGGCCCCCGGCACCGAGGCCGCGCGACTGGATCTGGCCGGGCACCTGCGCGAACACCCGGATCCGGCCGTGCGGTTGCGGGCGGGCTTCGCGGCGCTCGCGCTGTGCGCGCCGGAGCGGCGGGGGAACTGGGAGCGGGTGATCCGGGGCGCACTGGGCTCGGCCGAGCGCCTGTCCGGTCCGGGTTCGCCGGTCACGTGGAGCGCGGCCGAGCTGTTGGCCTCCGCGTTCGAGCGCGGCGGACGTGCCGAGATCGACTGGTACCTGTGGGCCGACCTGCTGATGCGTTCCCCGGACCCGGCGACGGCGCGGGTGGGGATCGGGTTCGGCCGCGAGGCGATCGGGAAGTGGCGGGCCGGCCCGGTCCGTTTGTTGCCGGCCCTCGGCCACGCGCTCGACCACGAGGACCCGGACGTACGGGCGGCCGCGCTGCACACGATCGGCGGCTCCACACAGGCCACCCGGGGCGCCGCCGACCGCCTGGCGCGACTGACGGCCGACCCGATCGCGGGCTGGCCGGCCGTCGTGGCCCTCGCGCGCGAGGGTGATCGCCGGGCACTCCCGGCGGTTCGCGCGGCACTGTTCACGGCGGCGACGGACGCGACGCACCCGGGGTTGACGCGGGCCGCGGCCGGCTTCGCCGACGACCCGTCGGCGCTCCTGCCGGCCGCCGGACTCGACCGACTGGCCAGGCACGACGCCGCCTCCTGTGTACGTTCGCTCCGCGAGCGGGGGTGCCTGCTGCCGGCGGCCGTGGCCGCGCTGAACCCCGACGCGCCGGCCGACGCGGCGGTGGTGCCCGCGTTGATCGCGACGCTGTCCGACGTGGCGAGCGTCGAGGCGCACACGTGGCCGCGCGCGCGGATCGCGCAGGTGCTGGGCGAGTTCGGCCCGGCCGCGGGCGAGGCCGTACCGCTGCTCGCGCGCCTGGTCGCCGAGGCGCCCGAGACGCTCGCACAACACGCCGCCCTCGCGCTGATCCGGATCACCGGCGATCGCCGGCTCGCGGAGGCCCGCCTCGACGCGCTCGAATCGGTGATCCGGCGACCGCGCCAGGCCGTGGTGCTCTTGGAGTGGCTGGTCGACAACGGCGGCCTGAGCCCGCGCCATTCGGCCGCGCTGTGGTCGATGGCGGCGGACCCCGACCGGACCTACGCCCGCGTCCTGGAACCGCTGTGGCGGCATGCCGGCGCCGCCGCGCTGCCGGTCCTGCTCGCGTCGCTGCCGCGATTGCTGGACGCCGACGTGTACGCCTCGTCCGTGTACCGCCTGCTGGACGAGATGGGCGCGGCGGCGGCCCCGCTGCTGCCCGCCCTGGACACGATCGTCGACTCGCCCGAGCGCCCGCCGCTCCTCGACGACGACCGGGACCGGATACGCCTG
This sequence comes from Embleya sp. NPDC025285, assembly GCF_055558835.1. Taxonomy (NCBI): domain Bacteria; kingdom Bacillati; phylum Actinomycetota; class Actinomycetes; order Kitasatosporales; family Streptomycetaceae; genus Embleya; species Embleya sp. NPDC025285. The sequence goes on along the minus strand of NZ_JBVHLU010000065.1, from coordinate 56,839 downwards.
GACGAGGCGCTCGTCGAGCGCGCCCGCGCCGCGCGGGCCCGGATCGCCGCAGCTATTGCAAGTGGTGTGCAAGTACTCGGTAATGGCAACTAAGCTCGTGCCATGAGTGCCTCACCCATCGTCCTCGGCATCGAATCGTCCTGCGACGAGACCGGAGTCGGCCTGGTCCGGGACGGCCGGCTGCTCGGCCACGCGGTGGCCACCAGCATGGCCGAACACGCCCGATTCGGCGGCGTCGTACCGGAGATCGCGGCCCGCGCGCACGTGCACGCGGTCACCCCGACGGTGCGCGCCGCGCTGGACGCGGCCGGGCTGCGCCGGCGCGACATCGGCGCGGTCGCGGTGACCACCGGCCCCGGTCTGGCCACCGCGCTCCAGGTCGGCGTGGCCGCCGCGAAGGGCTTCGCACTCGCGCTGGACGTGCCCCTGTACGGCGTGCATCACCTGGCCGGACACGTCGCCGCCGACACCCTCGAACACGGCGCGCTGCCGGACCCGTGTGTCGTGCTGATCGTCTCCGGCGGCCACACCTCGCTGCTGCTCGTGCGCGACCTCGCCCGCGACCCGATCACCCACCTCGGCGACACGCTCGACGACGCGGCGGGGGAGTGCTTCGACAAGGTGGCCCGGGTGTTCGGCCTGCCCTACCCGGGCGGGCCGGCGATCGATGCCGCCGCGCGCGACGGCGACCCGCGCGCCGTCGCCTTCCCGCGCGGGCTCACCGGACCGCGTGACGACCCGTACGCGTTCTCCTTCTCCGGCCTCAAGTCCGCCGCCGCCCGCTGGGCCGAGCGCTCGCGCGCCGCGGGCGCCGAGTTGCCGGTCGCCGACGGCGCCGCCGCGCTCCAGGAGGCGGTGGCCGACGTGCTGACCCGAAAGGCCGTCGCGGCCTGTGTCGCACACGACGTGCGCACCCTCGTCGTGGTCGGCGGCGTCGCGGCCAACTCCCGGGTGCGCTCGCTCGCGGCCGAGCGCTGCGCCGCCGCGGGCATCACGCTGCGGGTGCCGCCGCCGCGCCTGTGCACCGACAACGGCGCGATGATCGCCGCCGTCGGCGACCTGCTGATCCGCGCCGGCGTCGCGCCGGCCCCGCTCGACGTGTCGATCGACCCGTCCGCACCCCTGGAGTACGCGTGCCTGCACCCCGTGGCGACACCCGCGCGAGCGGCCGGATGACCCCGGAGATCCGCCGATTCACCGCCGCCGAGCTCACCCGGTACGCGGAGGGCATCCGCGCCGTCTACGCCGAGGCCTTCGCCGAACCGCCGTGGGACGAGGGGCCGGAGCAGGCCGACGAGTACCTGCGGCGGCTGGCGGCGGACGCCGGCCGGCCCGGCTTCGTCGGCGTCGTCGCGGTGGCCGAATCCACCGGCGCCGTGCTCGGGTTCTGCACCGCGTGGACCACCACGACACCGATGCCCACCGGCCGCTCGTACGACCGGGTCGCCGAGGCGCTGGGTCCGGAGCGGACCCGGGCGTGGCTCTGCGGCGCGCTGGAGGTGGACGAACTCGCGGTCTCCGGCGCGGCCCGGGGCACCGGAGCCGCCGCCGCGCTGCTGGAAGCGGTGACCGCCGACGCCGTCGACGGCCGCTCCTGGTTGCTCACCTCCACGCAGGCGGAACCGGCCCTGCGCTTCTACGCGCGCCAGGGTTGGCGGCGGATCGCCTCGGCCGAGTGGCCGGGCACGGTGGTGCTGCTGCACCCCCGGCACCCGGCGCACGATGCGGCGGTGCCGCAGGGTCAGGGCGCGGAGCGCAGCAACCAGTCGTTGTTCGCGTCGCGGCCGAACTCGGGGTCGTTGGGCGGATCGGCCGGGAGTTCCTCGACCTGATCGGCCGGTGCCACCCGCTCGGGCAGCTTGCCCCAGCGCTCGGCGCGAGCCGCCTCGGCGGTGCGATCGGCGGCCTTGTCGGGAGTCTCCTCCACCGACGGATGTCCACGCTGCTCTTCGTTGCCCATGAGCCCCTGCCCGGTTCGGACGTGCACGCTGACACCCCAACGGTACCGCCACCCGACCCGGGGATACTGGGGACGTGTATGTCGAACGTCGTTCCCGGCTGGCACCGCTGATCGTGTGGACCCGCACGGTCGAGACGGCCGGATCCGGTCGCGTGCTGCCGGACGGGTGCATGGACCTGATCTGGTCCGGCGACGAGTTGATCGTGGCCGGACCCGACACCGCCGCGCACCTGGTCCAGGACAGCCCGGGCGCGCGCCACGCGGCGGTGCGCTGCGCCCCCGGGTTCGGGCCCGCGCTGTTCGGGACGCCCGCCGACGCGCTGCGCGACCGGCGGGTCCCGCTGGCCGATGTGTGGGGCGAGCGCGACGCACGGGAGTTGGCCGAGCGAATCTCCGCCGCCGCCGACCCGGCCGCCGTCCTGGAACACGTGGCCGCCTCGCGGCTGCGCGAGCACGACGCCGACACGGCACGGTTCGCAGGCACCGTGGTCGGCGAACTGCGGGCCGGCGCGGACGTCGCCACGGTCGCGGCCGGGGTCAACCTGAGCGAGCGTCAACTGCACCGCCGCTCGCTCGCCGCGTTCGGCTACGGGCCCAAGACGCTGGCCCGGGTGCTGCGCCTGGACCGCGCGCTGGACCTGGCCCGACGGGGCGTCCCGGCCGCCAGGGTCGCGGCCGTCACCGGCTACGCCGACCAGGCCCACTTCGCGCGGGACGTCAAGGCGCTGGCCGGCGTCCCGCTGCGCACCCTGCTGGATTGAACCCCGACGCTCGCCCCGCTGCCCGGCCGGCTACTGTGCGGCGTCCGGCAGGGGTGCCATCAGATCGACGCCGTTTCCGTCCGGGTCGTGCACGACCGCGTACCGCTGGCCCCAGAACGCGTCCCACGGCGGCAGGTGGCCGGTGTGTCCGGCCGCGACCAGTTCGCCGTACAGCTTGTCCACCGCGGCCGGATCGGCGCACATGAAGGCCAGCGCGGCCCGATGACCGCCGGTCGGCGCGGTCCACTCGGGGTCGAACGAGCGGACCGTTCCGACCGTGTCCAGGACCAGCAACGGCCCGCCGGGCAAGGTCACCTCGACGTGCGGCAGCGCGTCGTCCCCGGCGGGGATGTCCAGGCCGAGCGCGCGGTAGAACGCGAGCGACGCGGGCATGTCGGCGACCACGAGGCCGATGAAGTGGAAACGCAACGCGCGAGAAGTCATGCCCTCACGCTAGCCGGCGCCGGCGGCCGGGATCTTGAACGAATCGGACGTGTTCGCGCGACGGACCCGAACGTGTTCGCGTGACGCGTCCGGACGAGTTCAGGCCCGTGCCCGACGAGCCGCCGTCACGGCCAGCAACCCGGTCGCCGCGGCCAGGGCGCCGCCGAACCACAACACGGCGGACGTGGCCACCGCGTCCACCGCGACGCCGCCGAGCAGCGAACCGAGCGCGATGGCGACCTGGAAGCCGGTCACGAACACCGCCGACGCCGCCTCGGGGGCGTCCGGCGCCGAGCGCGACAACCACGCCTGCAACCCCACCGGCACCGCGCCGTACGCGAGCCCCCACGCGAGCATCGCGGCCACCGTGCCCGGCGTCCATGTCCGGGTCAGCGCGAGCAGCACGACCGAGACGCCGAGCAGCCCGGCCGCGACCGCGAGCGTGCCGTGCGGGGCGCGTCCGGTGTACGCGCCGGCCACGAAGTTGCCGACCACACCGGCCACGCCGTACCCGAACAGCAGCCCGCCGATCGGCCCCGGACCCAGGTCGCCGACCCGCTCCAGGACGGGCCGGATGTAGGTGTACGCGCCGAAGTGCCCGGCGATCACCAGGATCAGCCCCGCGGCGCCCAGGAGTACGGGACCGCGGCCCAGCAGCGCCCGCAGCTCGCTCGGTCGCACGGCCCGTTCGGCGGGCAGCGGCGGGAGCAGCAGCAACAGCGCGGCAAGGACCACCGCGGCGAGCCCGGCCATGGCGGCGAACGCGACGCGCCAACCGGCCCATTCGCCGATCATCGTGCCGATCGGCACACCGACCACCGAGGCCACCGACACCCCGCCGAAGATCATCGCGGCGGCCCGGCCGACCGATCGGGCGGGTACCAGGCGGACCGGCAGGCTCGCGCCGATCGCCCAGAAGCCGCCGAGGCCGGCGCCCACCAGGACCCGGGCGACCAGCAGGGTGGCGAAGTTCGGCGCCAGCGCGCTGATCGTGTTGGCGGCCAGCAGCACGAACATCATCACGGCCAGCACGATCCGCCGATCCACCCGACCGGCGGCGACGAGCACGATCGGCGCGGCGACGCCCGCGACCACCGCGGCCAGCGTCATGGCCAGCCCGGTGGTGCCGTCGGACACGTGCAGGCCGTGCGAGATCGGGGTGAGCAGGCCGACCGGGAGCATCTCGGTGCTGACCACCGCGAAGGTACCGACGGAGACGGCCGCGACGGCGAGCCAGGACCGGGCGCCGGCCCTCTCGGCGGCCGACCCGGATTCGGCGGCGGACCCGGGAGCAGAGGCCTCGGGATCGGCGGCGGACCCGGGATCTGCGATTGACGAAGGGGACGAAGCGGTGTCGACGACTGGGTTGGACATGGCGTCAACCCTGGTCACCGGGCCGGGACCGAACAACGGCCAAGATCGCATGCGTGCACAAGCCTCGCTTATGCTCGCAGGTCGAAGTCCGGTGCCGGGTCCGAGCGGGCATCGCGTACTGGCCCGGTCGACCCGTACCCGAGGGGGAGGAGAGCGCGGATGAGCGTGGAGTTCCGCGAGTTGGAGTGTTTCGTCGTGTTGAGCGAGGAACTGCACTTCACCCGCACCGCCGCCCGGCTCTACACGTCGCAGGCCCGGGTCAGCCAACTGCTGCGGCAACTGGAGGATCGGATCGGCGCCCGGCTGTTCGAGCGCAGCAGCCGTCGGGTCGAGCTCACGTCGCAGGGCGCACTGTTCCTGGCCGAGATGCGGCCCGCGTACGCCGAACTCACCGACGCGGTCGAGCGCGCCCGCTCCCGAGCCCGGGGCATCGAGGGTGTGCTGCGGATCGGCTTCGTCGGCACGCCCTACGGCACCCTCCTGGACCTGGTCGGCGACTTCCGCGCCGGACATCCGCAGGCCCGCGCCGACCTGGTCGAGACGCCGCTGTCGGATCCGTTTAGCGCGGTGCTGCGCGGCGAGATCGACGCGGCCTTCGTGACCCTGCCGGTGGTCGACCCCGCGCTGCGCACCGGCCCGGTGATCGCCGCCGACCCGCTCGTGCTCGGGGTCTCCACCCGGCACCCGTTCGCGCGGCGCGAGCACGTGGACGCCGAGGAGTTGGCCGAGTGCGCGCTCGTGGACATCGCCGGGCCGGCCCCGGCGCGCTGGCGTGAACTCCAGTCGCCGACGGTGACCCCGGGTGGTCGCCCGATTCCCCGCGGACCGGTCGCCGGCACCCTCCAGGAGGTGTTGTCGCTGATCGCCGCCGAGCGGGGAGCGCTGCTGTTCTGTGCGCAGTTCGCCGGCTACAACGGGCGCCCCGACGTCGCGTTCGTGCCGGTCACCGGCCTGGCCGAGTCGGCGGTCACGCTCACCTGGCGGGCCGGGCACGAGACGAACCTGCTGCGCTCCTTCGTCGCCGTGTCGAGCCGGCCGCCGATGGCGGCCTGACCCTGGGCGTGTCTTCGATCCCCGCGGGGCTTTGAAGACACGCCCTATGGCGAGCGCCCGTGGCGACGGGCCATACCGTGGGGGCGTTCACCGATGCCTGCCGAAGGACCTGGTCATGCCGCTGCTCACGATCAAGTCCGAAGGTGAGGTCGAGGTCGAGGTTCGGCGCTCGCGCTTTCTGTGCGCCGTCGCGCGGGTGGCCGACGACGCCCAGGCGCAGGCATTCCTGGCCCGGCGCCGGGCGCTGCACCCCTCCGCGCGGCACAACTGCTCGGCGTGGATCGCGGGCGGCCAGGAGAAGGGATACGACGACGGCGAACCGTCCGGTACGGCGGGTGCGCCGATGCTCCAGGTGCTCCGGCGCCGCGAGCTCACCGAGACGGTCGCCGTGGTGACCCGATACTTCGGCGGCATCATGCTCGGCGCCGGCGGCCTGATCCGGGCGTACGGCTCGGCGGTGACCGAGGCGGTGGACACGGTCGGGGTGGTCGAGTTGCGACCGATGCTGGTGCTGACGGTGGACGTCGACCACGCGCACGCCGGCCGGTTGGAGAACGACCTGCGCGGGCTCGGCCACGAGGTGCGCGACATCCGGTACGGGGCCGAGGTGGCGATCGACGTGTGCGTGCCGGAGCCGGATCGGGAGCGCTTCACCGCGCGGTTGACCGACCTGACCGGCGGCCGGGCGAGCGCCCGCGAGACGGGGCGCACGTTCGTCGAGGTGGACGCCTCCTGAAACATTTCCTGACGGACTTCTCACGCCGGTGTGCGCCGGCCCGGTTGAAACGCGCCCCAGGTCGGAACACCAAGGGGTGTATGGGGTGCTCGCACGGGGCTGCGGGAAATGAGGAAGTGATGACGGCTGGATACGACGAGAGGTCGGCGACCGACCAAGCGAAGGTCGACCGGGCCGTTCGCGAGCGGGTGATTCGGGCTCGCGCGGTGTTGTCCGAGGCCAGCGCCACGCACGACACGAACGCGTTGTCCCCCGCGTTGGACGAATTGGAGGACGCGTTGCACGCCGCACGGGAATACGGCGTGACGGTCCCACCGACGGGCAACGGCTGATCGCGCCGGGTCAGGGGTCTCGGGCAACCCCGCGTCGGCGGGTCCGACGACGAAGCGGGTGAGACGCACCCGCGGACCCGTGGCGCTACGGCGAGCAGCAGAGTGGTCCGGCGAAGGTCCGCGCGTCGGGGTCGGGGGACGGCGGTGCGAGTCGGATGGTCCTCCAGGGGTCGTCGGCGGAACCTGCCCGCATGGTGAGCGCGTCGCCGGCTCGACCCGGGTCCGCGTGGGATGAGGGCGGTAGTGCGACCGGGGACCGATTCTCCGGTCCCCGGCCGCACCCGAGGGGTCAGATCGCCTTGTGCATGCCGCCGTCCACGACATAGTCCACGCCCATGATGTTCGCGGCCCGCTCGGAGGCCAGGAACAGCACGACGTCGGCGATTTCCCGCGGCTCGGAGACGCGACCGGTGAGCACACCCATCGCCTGCGGAAGCACCTCGTCCATGAACACCTGCGCGGTGGTCCCGGCGGACGCGGCCATCATGTCGGCGAACTGCCCCGGGTCGGTCCACAGCGGCGTGCGCACCGGACCGGGCGAGACGGTGTTCACCCGCACACCCTGCGGGCCGAACTCCTCGGCGAGCGACTTCGAGTACGAGCTCAGCGCGGCCTTCGATGCCGAGTAGTGCACGAGCGACGAGGACGGGAGGTGACTGTTCAGCGAGCTGATGGTGATCACCGCGCCGCCGCCCCGGGTGACGATGGACGGCATCGCGGCCCTGGTCGCGCGCACCGCGCTGAACAGGTTGATCTCGAAGATGCGCTGCCACTCGGCGTCCTCGACCCCGATGATCGAGGGCGTCGGCGCACCGGTCCCGACGTTGTTGATCAGTACGTCGACCCCGCCGTGGGCGTCGACGGCAGCCTGCACCAGCTCGGCCGGACCATCCGGGTGAGCCAGGTCCACGGCCACCGGAAGTACGTCGAACTCCCCGCGCAGCGCCATCAGTTCGGTGGATATGGTGCGGCTGCCGGCGACGACTCGGGCGCCCTCCTCGGCGAAGCCGCGCACGATCGCCAGGCCGATGCCCTTGCTGCCACCGGTGACCACGACGACCTTGTTCTTCAGGTTCAAGTTCATGGCTCAATCATTGTTGCGCGGATAGCTCAGGTCTGGCGGAAATCCGCCGCGGTGTTTCGGCGGGGCGGGCTGGGCCTCCCGGCGCCTTCATCGGCTCGCCGGCCGGGGCGCGAAAAGCGCGGCAGGGCGGCAGTGCGGCCGGGCGCCAGGGCGGCCGGGACGGCGTCGAGATCGGTGAACGGCCCTGCCGCGACGCGCTGTTCGGCGGACGGACGGCGGCGGCACGGATTCGGGCGATGACCGAATGTGCGGCGGGCCGAGGCGACGTCGGCGGCCGGCGACGCGCGGAGGACGGTCGGTGGCAGCCGACCGGGTCAGGCGGGTCGGCTCGCCTTCAGGGCGTTGTCGAGGAGGGCGCCGGTCTCGGCGATCGCGGTGGACAGTGTCGTGGGGGTCAGCCGGGACACGATCTCGTCGACGCCGCGCAGGCCCGCGCGATCCAGCAGGGTCTTTTCGTTGGTCACCCACTCGCCGCGACCGGCCGACACCGCGTGTGCCGCCTCGCACGCCGCGCGCCCGATCGCGCCCGCGACGTCGGTGACATGGCCGTGGCCGGCGTGCGCCCCGTCGGCGTACGCGAGGGTCAGCCGCGCGTCGTCGCCCCACCTGGTGTGTCCGGTGCGGCGCAGCGCCTCCGGGTAGGAGGGGCGCGGCAGGTCGCCGAACAGCACCCGGTTGACCGCGAGTTCGGCCACCACCAGGTAGGTCGGCACGCCCGCCAGGTGGAACAGCAGCCGCTCGACCTCGAACCGGCCCTCCCGCGCCTGGGCCAACCGAAGTTCCACGTCCGCGAGTTCGCGATAGTGCAGATCGACCGCCCGGTCCTGGACGGTGAGCCAGGCGCCGCCGTTGAACACCCCGCCGCCCCACGCGCCGAACTCGGACACCTCGCCGGGCCAACCGAGGCCGCGGACCGCGTCCGGGGTGAATCCGTCCCGGTAGTAGACCGAGAAGTCCCAGTCGCTGTCCGGGCGGTGGGTGCCCTGGGCGCGCGACCCGCCGAGCGCGACCGCCGCGACGCCGGGCAGCGCCGCGAGCCGTTCGGTGACGTGGGTGGTGAAGGATGCGTCACTGGTCATGATCGCAGGCTACAACGCGCCGCGCGCGGGCCCTTCGACCCGCGCGCCTGGCCCGGCGGGGCCGACAGGACCCGCCCCTGGCCCGGCGCGGTCAGGGCCGCAGGTAGCCGCGGGTGACCGCCTCGTCGATCAGTTCCAGGGTGTAGGCCCACAACGACGGCGAGCCGTCCGCGATCGTGCTGCCCTGCTTGGCAAGCACCTGGGTGCGGGTCAGGTCGTACTCGCGCCACGTGCCGCCCTCGGTGTGGAAGTTGAGCAGGCACGGCTGGAACCGGTCGATGGCCTTGGCGAAGCGCGCGTCCGGGGTCTCGCGGGCCTCGAACTCCTCCCACAGGGCGCGCAGTTCCGCCCCCTGCGCGGCGGGCAGCAGACCGAAGATCCGGTCCGCGCCCTTTTGTTCGCGCTCGGACTGGTCCACCTCGGCGACCGAGTCGTAGTAGAACGTGTCGCCCGCGTCGATCTCGACCAGGTCGTGGATCAACAACATCCGGGTCACCCGCGCGACGTCGACCTCGGTCGCGGCGTGCTCGGCCAGCGTGCCGGCCAGCATGGCCAGGTGCCACGAGTGCTCGGCGGTGTTCTCGCGGCGCGAGGCGTCCGCGACCAGGTTGCGCCGGACCACACCCTTGAGTCGGTCGATCTCCAGGATGAAGCCGATCTGCGCGGCCAGGTGCGCGTCGGTGGGCGGGAACAGCGGGACACCGGACAAGGCAACTCCTCGGTCGAACGGTCGGGCGGCGTCCGGATCGCCCGACCGTCGCGCGGGCGCGGCGGCCGACAGCCGACGGTCGACGACTGCCGGCCGACAGCGGGTCGGCGGTGCGCGCGGTCGGCGGTGATCGCGGACGCCCCCACGATATGCAACGCGGTCGCGCCGAGGATCGCCCCGGGTCCGCGGGAGCCGCAGCCCACGCCGGCCCGCGCCGCCGCGACCGTCGCGCGGCCCCCGCATCAGCGCAACTTGGCCAGCAGCGCCGGGTGATCCGCCAGCGCGTTCTCGACCATCGCGGTCGCCATCGGTGCCAACGCGGCGACGTCCGCGCCGGCCCAGTCGATCGGCCCCTGCGGTGGCTCCGGGTCGTACTCGATACCCAACTGGATCGCGCGCGCGACGTCCGCGCCGGCGATTTTCTCGACCACGTGCAGCGCCATGTCGATCCCGGCGGACACACCCGCCGCGGTGACCACGTCGCCGTCCTCGACCCAGCGCTCGGCCACCGGTTGCGCGCCGAAGGCGGTCAGCCGGTCGCGGAACATCCAGTGCGTGGTCGCCCGGCGCCCGGTCAACACGCCGGCCTCGCCCAGGATCAGCGAACCCGAGCACACCGAGGTGGTCCAGGCGGCGGCGGCCGACGCGGTGCGCACGTAGTCGAGCAGCGGGGCATCGGCGAGGGCCAGCAGCGTCGCCTCCTCCCCGCCGGGAACACACAGCAGATACGGCGCGGGCACCTCGGCGAAGGTGCGATCGGCGGCCACCCGGAGCGGAGTGCCGGTGGACACCGGGTCGGTGTTCGCGGCGACCACGCTCACCTCGAAGCCGAGCCCGAACCGGGCCAGGGCGGTGAACACCTCGAGCGGACCGACCAGGTCGAGCAGGGTCAGGCCCTCGTACAACACGAACGCGATGGTCCTGGGAGGGGGAGCGGCGGGATCGTGCGCGGTGGATGCGGTCATGTGACGACCTTCGCGTGCCCGCGCCGGCCGTGACGAGGACGATGTCCGAATCCTTGCGATCCCCGTCCTTCGGACACTAGGTTTCCGGGCCATGGACACTCACCCGACCCCGCGCCCGGCCGCGCGCCGGGTGATCGTGGTCGGCTACCCCAACTCCGCGCTCCTGGACATCGCCTGCGTCACCGAGACGCTGATCACCGCGAACACGCTCGGCGCCGACCCGCCCTACGACGTCCGCCTGGCCGGGCTCGGCGGCCGGCCGATCGCGTGCTCGGGCGGCTTCGAGTTGACCCCGCACATCCCCCTCGAACACGTGGTCGGCGCGGTGGACACGCTGCTGATCTGCGGCGGGTACGGTCACGAGCGGGCCGCCGAGGACGAACGCTTCGTCGGCCACCTGCGCCGGGCGGCCCGGGAGGCGCGGCGGGTGGCGTCGGTGTGCACGGGTGCCTCGGTGCTGGCCGCGACCGGGCTGCTGGACGGCCGACGAGCCACCACACACTGGGCGTACGCCCGGCAACTGGCCGCCGACCGGCCCGCGGTCACGGTGGACGCGGCTCCGCTGTTCATCCGCGACGGCCGGATCTCCACATCGGCCGGGGTGACCGCGGCGCTCGACCTGACGCTGTCCTTCATCGAGGAGGACCACGGGCCGGACCTGGCCCGGCACACCGCGCGCGGCCTGGTCACCTACCTCCAGCGACCCGGCAACCAGGCCCAGGTGTCCATGTTCGTGGCCGCGCCGCCGCCCGAACACCCGCTGGTGCGGCGGGCGACCGCGTACGTGACCGGCAACCTGGACGCCGACCTGAGCACCCCGGCGCTGGCCCGCGAGGTGGGCATCGGCGCGCGGCACCTGACCCGGCTCTTCCACGCCCAGTTGGGCACCTCGCCGGGCCGGCACGTGCGAGTGGCCCGCACCGAGGCCGCGGCCCGGCTGCTGGTGTCCACTCGGCTGCCGCTGAGCGCGATCGCGCGCCGTTGCGGGTTCGGTACCACGGAGACGTTGCGGCTGGCCTTCGCCGACCTGTACGCGTGCTCGCCGTCGGCCTATCGGCGATCCGCCGGCGATCCGGACGGGCCGCCGGTGTCCGCCGCCGCGACGCCCTCGGGCACGATGTAGTCGCGAATCAGCCGTTCCGCGTCGCGCACCAGCGGCCGGAAGACCTTGTACCGGGACAGCGAGATCACCCGCTCCACCATCGGGGTGGTGCGCGCGACGAACGCGCGTGACTTGGCGCACTCGGGGGAGCGGTCGTAGACCCAGAAGAGCACGATGCCCATCAGGTGCAGCCACAACAATTCGGGCAGCAGCTCGGCGAGTTCGTCGTCGATCCGGAGCGAGGAGCCGCGCAGGACGTCGGCGAACAGCCCGGTGACCTGTTCGCGGATCGGATACGACTCCGCGGAGAACGGGCTGAGCGGGCTCTCCGGGTCCGCGGCGTTACGGAAGAACTGCACCGCGAACGCGTGGTACGGCTCGGCGACGTCCAACCACGCGGACAGCACCACCTGGAGCCGGTCGCCGAAGTCGCGGACTCCGCGCAGGTCCCGCCGGCAACGGTCGACGTGTTCGTGGGTGACCTGGTCGTAGAAGCCGTGGATCAGGTGTTCCTTGGAGCCGAAGTAGTAGTAGGCGTTGCCGACCGAGACGCCGGACTCCTGGGCGATGGCCCGCATGGTCGTCTTGTCGTAGCCGCGCTCGCGGAAGAGCCGCAGCGCGGTCTCCAGGATCAGAGACCGCGTCTGCTCGCTCTTGCCGGGCCGACCGCCCCGGTCCGGCCGCTCGCTCTTGTCGGCCGGGTTCGATGCGTCGGTGCCTTCCACGTGCTCCACGACAGGCAAGGTTAGTGCTCGAATTCGCACTGGTCGCCACACGCGACCACCGTCCACGGTTCGCGGTAGGGATCCTCGTACGGATACGGGGGGACCGGCCCCCGCCGGGTGACCGCACGGATCCGGGCCGCGGCCAGTACGGCGGCCCGGGCCATCGGCATGCCCATCGGCGTGGCGAGCCGGTAGGACAGGCCGCGGTAGGCGCGCAGTGCCCACGCCACGGTGATCCACGCGGCCGGGCCGGTCCACACCTCGCCGGCACTGCCGACGACGGTCAGTTCGCGCATGGTCGCGACGTGGTCGAGTTCGGGGTAGCGGTTGCGGGCCCGGGGCGAGCCGGCCGGAAGCAGGTCGACGGCGAGCAGGGTGGGCTGCCGGGCGATCCAGTCCGAGAGCGCCGTGCACAACGGGCAGTCGGCGTCGTACAGGACGGTGAGGCGGCGGATCGGGGTGGGCGGCTCGGGGGTGAGCGGCTCGGGGGTGGGGGTGCCGTGCCGGGCCGTCCCCTCCGATCGGCCCGGCACGGTGTTCTCGGGAAGGTTCTCGGTGGGGTGCTCGGGAAGGGCGATCATCGGGATCAGACCCCGGGTGCGGGTCGGGTCGTGCTCTGCGGGTGCACCGGCGGGCCGAAGTCCCGGCCGGAGACCTTCCGTGCCCGCCGGGCGCCGCCGTCGGTGCCGTAGGCCTCGTCCGCCAGACCGCGCTGCCGGATGCGGTTGAGCACGTAGACGTTCAGCAGGTGCAGCACACCCAGGACCAGCAGCACGGTGCCGAGTTTGACCGACAGCGCCTCGACCGAGTCGCGGGCGGTGTCGATGGTGCCGCCGCCCTTGAGGTAGAGCGCGACGAAGCCGAGGTTGACGAGGTAGAAGCCGACCACCAGGAGGTGGTTGACGGCGGCGGCGAGTTCCTCGCGTCCGCGCAGGACGTCCTGGAGGAAGACCTGCCCGCTGCGGCTGAGGGTTCGGGCCACCCAGACGGTGAGTCCGACGCTGATGACCAGGTAGATGACGTACGTGACAACGGTCATGTCCATTGACCGGCTCCTTTTTGAACGTGTTCAAACTGGCCGACGAGCGTGACTGTAGACCTGTTTTTGAACACGTTCAAGTCGCCGTGGCCAGGTGCCGGATGGAGTGGCGAACACTTCGGGCGGAAACCACGAAACCCGCCGAACACACCGCGAGTGCGGTGGGATCGACGGGTGTTCGGGGCCGGCGGGAGTGGAGTGACGGCGGAGACCCGCGCCGAGTACCTGCGTGCAGTCACCTCTGCCGAACCGGGTGGGGTCGAGGGCGTGACGCGGCGCGCGGTGGGCCGGGGTTCAGTCCCGTTCGACGTCGGTTGTGGTCAGCAGGGCGTAGCGCTCGGGGTCGGCGCGGCGGATGTGTCGGGCCATCAGCAGGCCCGCGCAGAACACGATCGGCAGCGGGACCAGCAGCGCCGCGTTCACGCCGTCGGCCGCGCCGGTGAGCAGGTCGAAGTGCGCGACCGCGAGGACGGTGAGCAGGACCAGGCCCGCGCCCGCCGCGAGCGGCGCCAGTACCACCCGGAAGCGGGAGAGCCCGCGCCGGTCGCGGCGGAAGAAGCCGAACACCGCGAACGCCGCGAGGGCCTGCATGGCCATCACGCCCAGGACGCCCACGCCGTTGGGCCACAGGAAGGTGACCGTGTACGGGTCGACGTCGGCGAGCGCGCCGACCACCACCACGGCGAGCCCGATCGCGCTCTGCACCACGACCGCGCGCCCGGGCGAGCCGGTCCGCCGGTCGACCCGGCCCAGTCCGCGCGGCAACAGCCCCTCGCGGCCGAGCGCGTACATGTACCGCGTCGCGGCGTTGTGGAAGGCGAGGGTGGCGGCGAACGCGCTGGTGATGATCAGCACGTGCATCGAGTCGGCCAGCCAGGCCCCGACGAACTCGCCGCCCGCGGTGAACACCAGGTCCGCGCCGCCCTCGCCGTTGGCCACCGCGACCGACTCCTCGCCGCCGAACGCGCCCATCACCACCCACACGGTGAACGCGTAGAACAGCGCGAGGAAGCCGACCGCGATGTAGGTGGCACGCGGCACGGTCCGCTCCGGCTCGCGTGCCTCCTCGGCGTAGATCGCGGTCGCCTCGAATCCGGTGAACGCGCCGATGGCCAGCACGAACATGCCCGCGACGCCGTCCCCGGACAGGTGGGTGGGGTCGAACACGCCCGGATCGAAGGTGGATCCGCCCCGATCGCCCAGTACGCCGATCTCCAGCACCAGCAGGACCAGTACCTCCAGGGCGAGCGCGATGCCGAGCACCTTCGCGCTCAACGTCACCCGCAACCAGCCCAGCAGGGCGACACCCGCGACACAGCCCAGCGCCCAGACCCACCACGGCAGCGCGAACCCGGTCAGGTCCTCGACGCCGGTCGAGGCGAAGTAGCCGAAGCACGAGACCATGCCGATCTCGATCAGGTTGTACGACACGACGGCGACGTACGCGGCGCCCACGCCGACGGCCTTGCCCAGGCCCCGGGCGATGTACGCGTAGAACGCGCCCGCGTTGCGGACGTAGCGGCTCATCGCGGTGAAACCGGCGGCGAACAGCGCGAGCAGCAGGCCCGAGAGCAGGTAGCCCAACGGCGCGGCCAGGCCGCCCATGCCGATCGCGGCGGGTGCGACGCCGGCCATCGCGGTCAGCGGCGCGGCTGCCGCGACCACGAAGAAGACCAGGTCCGCGGTGCCGATGCGGGCGTTCGCGAGCGTGTTGCCGGGGTCGACGGGGGCCGCGACGGAGGGCGCGGCGGTTTCCTGACGGATGGTCATGAGGGTTCTTCTCCGGGGCGGGGGAGGGGTGCGACCGGCTCGACGGGACGGGTCGAGCCGGTGGTCGGGAGGTCGGCGACCGGACGCAGGGGTGGGTGGGCCCGTGGTCGGGAATGGTCGAGAGTCGGCTGCGTGGGGCGGCTGGGCCCGTGGTCGGGCGAGTGGGGTGGCGCCGGTCGGTGCGGTGTGGTCAGCCTGCGAGTCGGCCGTCGGTGGCGACCACCCGGCCGCCGTGCAGCACCAGTCGGCGGGCGGGGTGTGCGGCGACGGCGGCCTGCGTCGAGGTCGCCTCGACCACCACCAGGTCGGCGCGCGCGCCGACCCGCAGCCCGTAGTCGGCCAGGCCGAGCGCCGCGGCGGCGGCGTCGGTGACCAGGTCGGCGGCGACGGCGAGTTCGGCGTCGGTGCACAGGTCCTGGCGCAGGCCGACGATCGTCGCGCGTTCGAGCATGTCCCCGGTGCCGTACGGCCACCACGCGTCGCGGATGTTGTCCGAACCGGCGAACACCCGCACACCGCGCTCGCGCAGCGCGAGCACCGGCGGCATCGGGCCGCTCGGGCCGTTGGTCAGGATCGACACGCCGGCCGCCGCGAGGGCGTCGGCGGTGCGGGCGAACTCGGCGGGGGCCAACGCGCCCAGACAGTACGCGTGGCTGACCGTGACGGTGTCGGCCAGGCCGAGCGCGGCGGTGCGCGCGGCGATCTCGCGCAGCTGCGCCGCGCCCGGCTCGCCGCCGTCGTGCAGGTGCAGGTCGATGCCCGCGCCGTGCCGTTCGGCGAGTCCGAAGACCACGTCCAGGTGGCCGGCCACGTCGCCGTCGAAGCCGAGCGGGTCCAGGCCGCCGATCAGGTCGGCGCCCTCGCGCAGCGCCGCGTCGAGCAGGTCGGCCACTCCCGGGGCGGTGACGATGCCGCTCTGCGGGAACGCCACGAGCTGCATCGACAGCAGATCCCGGCAGCGCTCGCGCAGTTCGACCAGCGCGTGCAGGCCGGTCAGACCCAGCCACGGATCCACGTCCACGTGTGAGCGCAGGTGCCCGGTGCCCAGTGCGACGACCCGGCGGACCAAGTGCTCGGCCCGCTCGCCGACCGGCACCCGCACCCGTTCGCGCAGCGCGTGCTCGGCGGCGACCCGCTCGCGGATCGTGCCGCCCGTCACGTGTGGTTGCCAGTCGGCGCCCAGGAAGGTCTTGTCCAGGTGGATGTGCCCGTCCACGAACGCGGGCAGCACGAGCGCCCCGGCCAGGCCGAGCGCGCCTGTGGGAGGTGGGCCGAAGCGCTCGACCGCAGGCGTCACGGCGGCGATGCGGCCGTCACGAAGGGTGAGGTCGGCTCGGGTTCCATCGGGCAGCGTCGCGTCGACAAGCAGGTCGGGACGGGATGTTACGGACAATGGATCGGACAAGGCGACCTCTTCTCGGAGAGCGGAGGTTGCTCAACGTAGCTGGTATACCGAATACCAGACAAGAGTTTCGCGGGTCTCGATTCGACTCCGGGCACACACTGCGATGATCTGCGGAGCCGACGATCGACGACCGGCCGTTCGCCGGACGAGGCCGGACGGGCCGAGGAGGGAAGTGCGGGGCATGGAGGACAACGGGCCGGCCCGACCTCGGCCGAGCATCGGCGCGGCCGACCGCTCGCTGCGCGATCAGGTGTACGAGGAACTGCGCGAACGCATCATCGAGGGCGACCTCGAACCCGGCCGCCGGCTGGTCGAACGCGAGATCGCCGCCGAGTTGGAGGTCTCCCGGGTACCGGTGCGCGAGGCCGTGCAGCGTCTGCAGGCCGAGGGCTTCGTGACCGGGCACCCGCGCCGGGGCGCGGTGGTCGCCCGACTGCTGGGTCCGGACCTCGCGCACTTCTTCGACATCCGGGAAAGCCTGGAGGAGTTGGCCGCGGGCCTGGCCGCCGAGCGGGCCGACCCTGCCGGCCGGGATCGGCTGGGCGCCTTGCTCGCCGCCGCGCGGCGGGCGGGCGAGGCGGGGGCGGCGGGCGAGATCGCCGCGTCGAACGCGGCCTTCCACGCGGAGATCGTCGCGCTGTCCGGCAACCCGATGCTGGTCGCCATCATGGAGCCGCTGAACGGCCGACTGCGCTGGTTGTTCCGGCTCACCGCGCAGCCGGAGGACCATCCGGTGATGTGCCGCGAACACGAGGCGATGTACGCGGCGATCCGGGCCGGCGACGCGGATCGGGCGCGGCGGCTGGCCCACGACCACGTGGTCGCCAACCGCCGGATCACCATGGCCGCCCTCGCCGACGCCGACCGGACGCCCTGAGCGCCGCCCCGACCGGCTACGCCCGCACCGTCGGCGGCAGCCGGACGTTCCGGGCGTCCGCCGCCGTCAGCGCTCCGGCGTCGGGGCCCACACCCCGGCCGCGGTACCGGCGCGCACGTGCCCCTCGTACGCGACCACCTTGCCGTGGATGACGTCCAGGCTCGCGTTCAGGTCGGCGACCCGGGCCCGCACGGTCTCCTCGTGTTCGCGCAACAGGGCCAGTCGCTGCGGCTCGTTGCCCGGGCCCGAGCGCACCAGCGCGGCGAACTCCTTGAGCCGGGCGATCGGCAACCCCGAGTCGCGCAGCCGATTGCACAACAACAGCCAGTCCACATCCGCGCGTTCGTATACCCGCCGGCCGCCGGCGGAGCGCGGGATCGGGCGCAGCATGACGCCCTCGCGCTCGAAGAAACGCAGCGCGTGCACGCTCAGCCCGGTCGCCTCGGCGACCTCGCCGATGGACAGGCGATCCGTGTCCTCGGTCCCACCGACAGCCCCGGTCATGCCGACGAGGCTACCTCGGCCGGACGTTGACCTAGACCGCACTCCAGCTTCTAGCGTCGCGTACATGATCATCACACAACGCCGGATCGGCTCCGGCTTCGGCGCCCACAGCAGCACCCACGACGTCCTGGCCGGCATCGACCTGTCCGACACGACCGCGCTGGTCACCGGCGGATACTCGGGACTGGGCCTGGAGACCACCCGCGCGCTGGTCGCGGCGGGCGCGCACGTGATCGTGCCCGCCCGCAGGGTCGATCCGGCCCGGGCCGCGCTGGGCGACCTACCCGGCACCCGGGTGCACGCCCTCGACCTCGCGGACCAGGAGAGCATCCGCGTCTTCGCCGACGGGCTCCTGGCCACCGGCTGCCCGCTCGACCTGATCATCTGCAACGCGGGTGTGATGGCCTGGCCCAAGACCCTGGTCGGGCCGGGCTGGGAGGCCCACTTCGCGATCAACCACCTCGGCCACTTCGCCCTGGTCAACCGGCTGCTTCCGGCTCTGACGCCGGGCCGCGCCCGGGTGGTGTCGGTGGCCTCCTCGGGACACTTCCTCTCCGACATCCGCTGGGCCGACCCGCACTTTCGCGACGGCTACGACCGATGGGTCGCGTACGGGCAGTCCAAGACCGCGAACGCGCTCTTCGCCCGGCACCTGGACGAGCTCGGCGCGGGTCGGGGTGTGCACGCCTTCGCCCTGCACCCGGGCAGCATCCTGACCCCGCTGCAACGGCACATCCCCCGCGAGGAGCAGCTCGCACAGGGTTGGATCACCCCCTCCGGCGCACCGGCCGCCGGCTTCAAGACACCCGCCCAGGGCGCGGCCACCACCGTTTGGGCGGCCACCTCGGCACTGCTCGACGGGCACGGCGGCGCCTACCTCCAGGATTGCGACATCGCCGAGCCCGCGACCGGCGACGACATGCTGATGGGCGGGGTCAAGCCCTGGGCCGCGGACCCGCAGCGGGCGGCCCGCCTGTGGCGGATGTCGGCCGGACTCACCGGAGTGGACGCGTTCGGCTGACCGCGGAGACCCGGTCGCGCGGGGCCGG
This sequence comes from Embleya sp. NPDC025285, assembly GCF_055558835.1. Taxonomy (NCBI): domain Bacteria; kingdom Bacillati; phylum Actinomycetota; class Actinomycetes; order Kitasatosporales; family Streptomycetaceae; genus Embleya; species Embleya sp. NPDC025285. The sequence continues at coordinate 37,871 of NZ_JBVHLU010000065.1, read as the reverse complement.
CGTGGCGCGTTCCGGTCGGTCCCGCCCGGTCGTGTGGCGGCCTTATCATCCACATGATCGACAACTCGGTGACCGCGCTCGGCCCGAGCGCGCCGGGTGGCGACGACCCCGGGAGCGACCTTGTCCGACGCGCTGGAATACCACGCCCTGCATATCGCGGTGGAGACCGAGAGCGAGGGGCGGGCGATCCTCGAGGAACTCGCCCGGGACCCGGGCCGGTTCGGCGAGATCGCCCGGAAACGTTCCAAGGACCCGCTGTCCGCCGCCAACGGCGGCGATCTGGGTTGGGGACAGGAGGACGACTACGCCGACGCGTTCGCCGAGGCGTTGGTGCGACTGCGTCCCGGTCAACTGAGCGATCTGGTCGCGTCCCAGTACGGCTTCCACATCATCAAGCTCGCGGGCACCCGCCCGGCCCGCTTCGTCGACGAGGACTGACCGAGCGGCGCGTGCCCCGCGCGCGGCCGGGCCGGGCGCGAGCGCCGGGCGGGTCGATCGCGGTGCCGGGCGGGTTCGGATGCGGGCGTCGGACGGTTCCGGGCGTGGGCCGGGCGGGTCCGATTGGTGCAAGCGCTCTTCGCGTGCGGGCGGGGGCGGGCGCGAAAGGGGATGCATCCGCAGGGCGACCGCGTGCGTGCAAAGGGTAGGGCCGTCGGTTCCGTCGGGACCCCGTGGCACGGCCGTCCGATCGAAAGGGACCGCGAGATGACTCGTACTCGGCAGACGCAGGACACTCACCGACGCACGTCGAGGAAGGTGTTCGGCGCTGCGGCCGTCGCGCTCGCCGCGATCGGCGTCTGCGCGGCGCCCGCCTCGGCCGTGCGCTTCGGCACCGACGCGCCCGCCGGTGCCGCGCCGTACGCCGTGGCCCTGTTCACCGCCGACGGCCAACAGTTGTGCGGCGGAACGCTGGTGGCCCCGAAGAAGGTGCTCACCGCGGCGCACTGTGTGAACGGGCTGGAGGACCCGACCGCCATCACGGTGGTCGCCGGACGTCTGGACCTGTCCGGCACGGGCGGACAGACCCGCAAGGTGACGAAGACCAAGGTGCACCCGAAGTTCGAGGAGGGCACGCTCACCTACGACGCGGCCGTGCTCGAACTGGACCGCTCGCTGAGCCAAAAGCCCCTGCCGATCGCCGGCGCGAAGGACGGCGCGCTCTACAAGGTCGGCAACAAGGCGACCGTCTACGGGTGGGGCAAGACCGATGGCGGCGCGACGACCACGCGACTCAAGCGGACCACCCTGGTGCTCTCGCCGCTGGCGCAGTGCGAGCCCTACACGTTCCCCGAGGACAGCCCGGCCACCCGGGTGTGCGGCCAGGCGCCGGCCGACAACCCCGGCACCAGCATCTGCCGCGGCGACTCCGGCGGGCCGCTGGTGGAGAAGGGGAAACTGATCGGGATCGTGTCCACCGGCAACAAGTACTGCACGGGCGAGCAGCCCGAGTCGGTGTTCACCCGGGCGAGCGCCGTGACCAAGGGGCTCGGCCTCTGAGTGGTTCCGGGAGTCCGGAACAGCGCGTGATCCGTCTCGGCTGAGCAGGTGGGTTCGGCCGAACAACCGCATTCGTGAGGACGAGGGCGCGTCGCCGATCGGGCGGCGCGCCCTCGTCGATCCCGTCGTACGCCCGTCCGTACACCCACCCTGGTGCCCTCCATCAGCCCGGTCCCGCGCGGGTCGACCTCGCTATACACACTAGGTATACCTGCTGTGTATAGTGCTCCGCATGTCAATCGGACACACCCTGCTCGGGCTCCTGGAGTCCGGCCCCCGCCATGGCTACGACCTCAAGCGCAGCTTCGACGAGCGCTTCGGGCGCGACCGTTCGCTCGCCTACGGCCAGGTCTACTCGACCATGTCGCGGCTGCTGAAGAACGGGCTCGTGGAGATAGACGGCCTCGAGACCAGCGGTGGCCCCGAGCGCAAGCGCTACTCGATCACCGACGCCGGGGTCACCGACGTCGAGCAGTGGCTCGGCCAACCCGAGAAGCCCGAGCCCTACCTCCAGTCGACGCTCTACACGAAGGTCGTGCTCGCGCTGCTCACCGGCCGGGACGCCAACGAGATCCTGGACACCCAACGCGCCGAGCACCTGCGCATGATGCGCGACCTCACCCGGCGCAAGATCGACGGCGACCTCAGCGACCGACTGATCTGCGACCACGCGCTGTTCCACCTCGAGGCGGACCTGCGGTGGCTGGAACTGACCACCGCACGCCTCGGCGAACTCACCCAGGAGATCCGCACGTGACCGACGCCCTGCTCAGTGGCCAGGATCTGCACAAGACGTATGGTGCGACGCCCGCGCTGGCCGGCGCGGAGTTCACCATCCGCGCGGGCGAGGTCGTGGCCATCATGGGTCCGTCCGGATCGGGCAAATCCACGCTGCTGCACTGTCTGGCCGGCATCGTCCGGCCCGATTCCGGCGCCATTCGCTACGACGGCCGCGACGTGACCGCCATGACGGACGGGCAACGCAGCGCGCTGCGCCGCGGCGACTTCGGTTTCGTCTTCCAGTTCGGCCAGTTGGTACCCGAGTTGACCTGCCTGGAGAACGTCGCGCTGCCGCTGCGGCTGAACGCGGTCAAGCGCAAGGAGGCCGAGGCGAGAGCCCGCGAGTGGATGGAGCGCCTGGAGGTCGCCGACCTCGCGGGCAAACGACCCGGTGAGATCTCCGGCGGGCAGGGTCAGCGGATCGCGGTGGCCCGCGCCCTGGTGATCCGCCCGCGGGTGGTGTTCGCGGACGAGCCGACCGGTGCGCTGGACTCGCTCAACGGCGAACGTGTCATGCAGATGTTGATCGAGGCGGCCCGCACCACCGACGCGGCGATCGTGCTGGTCACCCACGAGTCCCGGATCGCCGCCTACTCCGACCGCGAGATCGTGGTCCGCGACGGCCGGTCCCGAGACATGGCGCGTGCCGCGTGAAGGTGTTGCGCGACCTGGGCATGGGCGCCGGATTCGCGGTCACCGGCGGCCGGGAGGGCTGGACCCGTACGCTGCTGACCGCGATCGGGGTCGGGCTGGGTGTGGCGCTGTTGCTGCTGACCACCGCGATCCCCGGCGCGCTGGGCGCCCGGGACGACCGCGGGCGGGCCCGGGACGAGCACGCGGGCCGGGCGGCCGAAGCCGGCGCGAACACCCTGCTGATCGGGATGGCGGACACCGCCTACAAGGGTGAGGACATCCGCGGCCGGATCCTGCGCGCGGAAGGCCCGGACGCGCCGATCCCGCCGGGACTGCGCAAGCTGCCCGGCCCGGGCGAGATGGTCGTCTCGCCCGCCCTGGCCGAACTGCTCGGCTCGGACCGGGGGCGGTTGCTCAAGGAGCGCTTCCCCTACCGCACGGTGGGCCGGATCGCCGACCGGGGCCTGATCGGTCCGGACGAACTGGTCTACTACCTCGGCAGCGACGCGCTCGCCGCGGACTCCATGTCGACGCTGCGGATCACCGAATTCGGCAACTCGATCCCGGCGGAGAAGCTGGACGCCAGACTGCTTCTGCTCGTCCTGGTGATGTTCGTGGTGCTGCTGATGCCGGTCGCCGTACTGATCGCCACGGCTGTGCGGTTCGGCGGCGAACGGCGCGACCGACGGCTCGCGGCGCTGCGGCTGGTGGGCGCGGATTCCCGGACCACCCGCTGGATCGCGGCCGGTGAGGCGTTCGCGGGCTCGCTGTTCGGGCTGCTCCTCGGGCTCGGCTTCTTCCTGATCGGTCGGCAACTGACCGATGTCGCGGCGGCGTTCGACTTGAGCATCTTCCCGAGCGACCTGGATCCGAGCGTGCCGCTCGCGGTCCTGGTGGCGCTCGCGGTGCCGGCCGCCGCCGTCGCGGTGACGTTGTTCGCACTGCGTTCCGTGGTGATCGAGCCGCTCGGCGTGGTGCGTACCAGTACGCCGATCCGGCGCCGGGTGTGGTGGCGGTTGTTGCTGCCGCTCGCGGGCGTGGCGCTGCTGTTCCCGATGATCCGCCGAGGCGCCGATCGCGGCGAGTTCAACGAACTGCAGGTGGTCGCCGGGACGGTGCTCCTGCTGGTCGGTGTCACCGCGCTGCTGCCGTGGCTGGTCGAGGCAGTGGTGTTCCGGCTCGGCGCCGGTCGGGTGCCGTGGCAACTCGCGGTGCGCCGGCTACAACTGGGCAGTGGCCTGGCCGCACGGTCGGTCAACGGCATCGCGGTCGCGGTGGCGGGCGCCATCGCATTGCAGATGCTCTTCCTCGGCGTCGATCAGGACTACGTCAAGGAGACCGGCCAGGACACCGAGCGGGCGCAGATGTCGATGTCGTCCGATGTGCGGGCGGGCAGCGACAAGGTCGCCGAGATCACCCGGGCGATCCGGGAGAGCAAGGGTGTGCGGTCCGCCTTCGGGTACGCGAGCACCCGGATCGGCGATCGGGCGGAGGACCCGGCCGGCTCGACCTCGTTGACCATCGGGAACTGCGACGCGCTGCGCGAGCTGGCCCGAATCGATCGATGCGCCGAAGGCGACACGTTCGTCATCGAGGCCCGCGCGAACCCGTTCGGCGAGATGCAGGTGGCCGCCGGGCAGCAGGTGATCGTCGATCCGTCGTACGGCCCGAACTCGGAACGGTCGGCCCGCACGCCGTGGCGGATTCCGGCGGCCGCGGCGACGGTTCCGGGGCGGGCCGACCCGCGCGGACGTTCGTACGACGGCGTGCTGGCGACGCCGAGCGCGGTGCCGGCGGCCGCGACCAAGCGCCTGACCCTCTCGATGGACATCCGAATCGACCCGGCGGCTCCGGACGCCCGGGACCTGGTCCGCAACGCCGCGGCCCGGGTCGACCCGCTGTCCTCGGTCTACGATCTGTCCTCGATCGAGGAATCGCGGCGGTTCGCCAACGTGCGCACGGCGCTGTTCATCGGCACGGCGGTGGTGCTGGCGCTGATCGGCGCGAGTCTGCTGGTGACCATGCTGGAGCAACTGCGGGAGCGGCGGAAATTGTTGTCGGTGCTGGTCGCGTTCGGCACCAGGCGCAGCACGCTGAGCTGGTCGATCCTGTACCAGTCGGCGATCCCGGTGGTCCTGGGGCTGATGCTCGCGGTGGCCACCGGTGTGGGGCTGGGTGCCGCGCTGCTCGGGATGGTGGGTCGGCCGTTCACCGTGGACTGGTCCGGCATGGCGGCGATGACCGGGATCGGCGCGGGCGTGGTGTTGCTGGTCACGGCGTTGAGCCTGCCGCCGCTGTGGCGGCTGATGCGACCGGATGGACTGCGTACGGAGTAGCGGTACCCAGGCTCCGGTCGGTGGATGGTGGTGGTGCCGGGTTCGGATTTCCGAGTCCGGCATCGCCGTGTCGTGGGTGGTGTCCTGCCACCGCACCGGCGGGGTATTCAGGGGCCGCTGTGGAGATATGCCGAGCATCGTGCACCCGTTCAGGCGAAACCTGCCGAGGGTGCGTTCGTTGTCACAGACATGGACGAGATGGAGGTCGTGTTGGTCGGGCCGGTCACGGCGGTCGCCCGGGTCTGCGTGCGGCTGCGCGAGACCGGCGACCTGGTGGCGGCCGATCGGATCGTCTCGGCCGAGGAGGACCCGGGGTTCGGCTCGTGCCGGGTGCGGATGACGGTGCCCGGGCGCGCCGCGACGGACCCGGAGCCGCCGCCGAGCCGGGGCGCGTCGGTCGGCCTGTTCACCGCGATGGCGGCGTATCTGGGCAACCCGGCGCAGTGCCGGCGCGGTTCGGGTCGGCATCGGGCGCCACCGAGAGCGTGAGCGCGCCCCCGGGGCATGGGGCGCGCGTTGTGGCGCGGCCGCCCGGGGGCGGTGGGCCGGGCTCGGCGGGTGTCAGGTCTTGCGGGCGACCGCGCCGAACTGCGGTACGACCGGCGGCAGTTCGTCGGCGGGGGCATCGGTGCGCCAGCGGGAACAGGTCACGATGCCCGGTTCGAGCAGTTCCAGACCCTCGAAGAACCGGGTGAATTCGGCGCGGCTGCGGGCGGTGATCGGTGGTTTCGCGTTCTCGTTCCAGAACCGCATCGCCTCGACGTTGCCCTCGCCGCCGAGTTCCGTGGTCGGGTGGGTCACCACGAGGTAGCTCCCGGAGGGCACCGCCGCCATGAGCCGGTGCACGATGTCCACGGCCGTGTCGGTGTCCAGGATGAAGTTGAGGCTGCCCAGGAGCATCACCGCGATCGGTCGCTCGAAGTCCAGCGTCGCCTTCGCGGTCGCGATGATCGCGTCCGGGTGGTGCGCGTCGGCGTCGATGTAGTCCGTGGCGCCTTCGGGGGTGCTGGTGAGCAGGGCTCGGGCATGCGCCAGCACCAGGGGATCGTTGTCCACGTACACGATCCGCGCGGCGGGGTCGACCCGCTGGGCGACCTCGTGCGTGTTGTCGGCGGTGGGCAGCCCGGTCCCGATGTCCAGGAACTGGTCCACGCCCGCCTCGCCGGCCAGGAATCGCACCGCGCGGCCCAGGAAGACCCGATCGGCTCGGGCGACTTCGCCGATCGAGGGGAACATGTCGGTGACGTGGTCGCCGACCTTGCGGTCGATCGGGTAATTGTCCTTGCCGCCCAGCCAGTGGTTCCAGACCCGGGCGTTGTGCGCCACGTCCTGACTCGATGTCGGCATGCCCTCGTCGGGTCGACTCTCGCTCACGGGGTGGTTCCTCTTCCCTGTGCGCCGTGCACCCGGCGCCTGTTCGCCGTTCGGCGGGCGCGTTTCCAACCAAGGGCGGCACCGACCGGCGCGATCGAACCGATTCCCGAACCATTGTGCCAGGCGCCGACCGTTCGGTTCGCTTCGGTGACCGGGCGTGTCGGGCTCGGGTGGACCGGCGCGTGCGCGCCTCGCCATCGTGCCGATCGGCGCCGCTGTGGCCGGGGCGCGGCGGGTTGGCGATGGTGGAGGGATGACCGAACGGCGGTTCGACACCCGGGCGCTCGGCGACGCGTACGAGCGGTCCATGGGGCGGTGGAGCAGGGCGGTCGCGGCCGAGTTCGTGACATGGCTCGACGCGGACGCGGGGCTGCGCCGGGTGGACGCGGGCTGCGGTACGGGCGCGTTGACCGCGACCGTGGTGGACCGGTGCCGGCCCCGGTGGGTGCTCGGGCTGGACCGGTCGGCCGGGTTCGTGGCGCGGGCTCGGGCCGGGGTGCCGGCGCCGGCCGGGTTCGTGGTCGCCGGAGGTGCTGACGGGGTTCGCCGGCTTCGACGAGCTGTGGGAGCCGTTTCTGGCCGGACAGGGACCCGCGCCCGGCTATGTGGCCGCGCGCTCGCCGCCCGCCCGGGACCGGCTGCGGGAGGCGCTGTGCACGGCGGTGCCGACCCGGGCGGACGGGTCGATCACGCTCACGGCCCGGGCCTGGCGATCCGGGGCACGCGGGCGGGGCACGGAGTCCGGTGCGTGCGGGGCCGAGCGCGGAGTCGGGTGCGCGGGCCGCCGGGCACCGAGTCGGGTGCGCGGGCTGCCGGGCAGTACGTCGGGTGCGCGGGCTGCCGGTGAGCGTGGTCGGCAACGACGAATACGAACGCACCCTCGGAGGAATTCCGGTCCGGGGCGCGTGCGCGGGCGGGTGGCGACGGGTTGTCTGTGCGCCGGAGTGGGCGTGGGGGTGCGGCGGGTGGGGTCGGTGTCGGGATTGTCGGAATTCCCGAATGGAGCGGAGGTCGCTGCTTTGCATATGCAATTGCATGCGTATCACTCGGGAGGGTGGATTCGCCATGCGCGCGGGTCCGCTCGGGGGTAGGCGCGAAAATCGGGCCGATCGGACGCTTTGCCGATTTCCGATCGAATTTTGGCGTCGCCTGTACTTTTATGTTTCCGGGCCTGTGGTTCTCGACGGTTCGGCGGTCGCTGCCGGCGGATCGGCAGGACGTCCTCGATCGTTTCGGATGCCCGGGGCCGTGTCCGTGCATTTGCATTTCTGCGGATTCGTTGGTGCCCGGGAAATTCTGGGAGTAGCTTCCGAAACGTCGAATGACCCCGGATGGCGGTCACCCGTCCGGGGTCATCGGGAACAACGATCAAGGAATCGAAGATGTTGATCGAGTTATCCGGCGGAGGGTTTTCGGGCCGCCTCCGGCGATTCCCGAAAGTACCATTCCGTGCTTTTGCCCGGGGGGAACGATGCGAAGTCCGAGGATCGACGAGGCGGGGTGCGGGGACGGGGGGATCGCGAGCCGTGCGGGGGTCGCGGGGGTCGCGGGCGTTACGCGTGTCGCGCCCGGATCGGGCGCCCGGGGGTCGTTCGTGAGGCGCGTGCGTATCGCGAGCCGGGACGTTTCCGGGCTCGCGGTCGCCGCCTCGGTCGAAGCCGGAGGGGAGAAACAGGGGATGAACGCCCGGAGGGGCATCACCCGGTGCGCGGCGTGCGGTCGACGATTCGCACAGCGCAAGGTGACCGGCCGCAAGCGGCTGTACTGCGACCCGACCTGTCGGCAACGGGCGCAGCGGGCGCGCGAACGGGCGCGGGCGCAGGCGCAGGCGCAGGTGCGTGGGATGTCGGTGCGGGTCGAGGCGGGCGAGCAGGCTGCTCGGGTGCGGGCCGCCAGGGCCGTCGAATCCACCGAATCCACCGAATCCACCGAGCACGCCGGTCGGGTCGATCCTCGCGCTCTGGAGACGGGAATCGTGGCGATCCTGCGCCGGGTGGCGTGCGCGCTGGAGGAGGCCGAGCGCACGCGTGAGCCGCTGCGGGTGCGGCTCGCCTACGCGGATCGGCTCAGCGGCGAGACCCGGCGCTATCGGGCGGTGGTGGGGGAGGAACGTCCGAACTCGGCGACGCGGCCGCGTCCGGAGTGGTCCGCGCAATTGGCCGCGCGGCTGGGCGCCCGCGCGGACCCCGGCGCGGACGCCGGCGGCGACGAGGACCTCTCGTCGTCGCAGCACGCGGGCGAGCGGTTGGCCGCCGCGTTGCGTGAACTGCGCCGTGCCGACGGCGTGACCGTCGCGGAACTGGCCTGGCAGGCGGGGATCAGCGAGGGCTTCCTGGACCGGATCCTGGCCGGCGAGGTCTGGCCGTCGTGGCCGGTGGTGGAGACGCTGGCCGGAAAACTGGGCGGCGAGGCCCACGAGTTGCGTGCGCTGTGGGAGTGCTCGCGTGGGATCGACCACCACATCCGGCGGGAACTTCGGGACCTGGCAATGCTGTTGGCGCAGATGTTGCGCGGCCTGTGGCTGGCCGCCGGGCGACCCGCGTCGGACCGGATCGGCGGCGCGCCGCTCACCCCCGACTCGGTGGGGCGCATCCTGGCCGGCGAGCTGATTCCGGATCGCGGCACCGCCGAACTCCTGGTCGTACGCCTGGGCGCGCACCCGGACGTGATCCGTCGGTTGTGGACCCACGTGCACTACGGCGTCCTGACCCGCCTCGGCGACACCGGATTCCCACCCGGTGGACTCCCCTTCACGGCACTCGCGGGCGCCGACCCGGGTGTGGACGCCGGTCCCGGTGTTGCCGATGTCCGGTGACCCGCGTGCGACCCGGCCCGTCGGTCTCGTCACGCCCGCCGGAGTAGGCGCACGTGCAGGCGTGGTCGGGCGGTCCCGTGCTCCGCTCGACTTCGCCGCGTTCTGCCTGCTCTACCGGGCCCGTTGGGCGCAATACGCCCGCCTGCGGGTGGGTGACCGGGTCCGCGGGGATCGAGCCGTGCAATCGGCGGTCGCGGAACTGGCCGTCAACTGGGCGGACATCCTGCGCGGACCGAACCCGACCGCCGGTGCGTGGCGGATCCTCGGCCGGGCGGTCACCCGCGCTCCCGGCCCGATGCCCGTCCCCGCGCGGGACACCCTGCACGACGCGCTCCCTGGTCCTCAGGCGGACGCGGTGCTGCTCCACTATCGGCTGGGCCTGACGCTCACCGCGACCGCCGACCTGATGGGCACCGACCCACCCGAGGTGGCGGCACACCTGGTCGCGGCCGAACGCACCCTGCCCACCGCCATGGTCAAAACCCTCGAACGCGACCCCGAAGCGAGCCACGGCCCATCGTGACGGAGGATGCCGACCGCGTCGGGCCGCGACGGACGTCGTCCGGTGGATGGTTTCGGCGGCGCTCGACGGCGGGCGGGGCGTATCGCGTCGCCATCACAAGCGGGTCGTGCGCGGGGCTTCTCGAAGGAGTGGCTGTCCGGGGGCCGGGTGCGCGCCTAGCATGGCCGGGGGCAGCCGGGACGGTGGCGGTGTGCCCGGGCGGGTGCGGAATCGAGGGGGTCTGGTGGGGGACGCGGAGAAGCACGTTTTCGAGATCGACGTGGACACGCCCAGTGCGGCTCGGATGTACGACTGGTATCTCGGCGGTACGGACAACTACCCCGCCGATCGGGTGGCCTGTGAGGAACTGCTCAAGATCGTCCCCAGTACCCGCGAACTTGCCCGCAACAACCGGGCGTTCCTACAGCGGGTGGTACGGGTGCTGGCCGCCGAGTACGGGATTCGCCAGTTTCTCGACCACGGATCCGGGTTGCCGACGCGGGAGAACGTGCACCAGGTGGCCCAGGGCGTCGATCCCGGTTCCCGGGTGGTGTACGTCGACAACGACCCGATCGTGTTGGCGCACGGCCGGATGTTGCTGGAGGAGAACGACAACACCGCGGTGATCCAGGCGGACATGACCGACACCGCCGGCATCTTCGACCACCCCGACGTCCGGCGGCTGATCCGACTCGACGAGCCGGTGGCCGCGTTGTTCGTGTCGGTGCTGCACTGTCTGCCCGATGCGGCAGAGCCCGCCGCGATGATCCGTCGGGTCGCCGAACGGCTGCCCTCGGGCAGCTTCATGGTGATCTGCCAACTGGTCAGTGAGGACGCGGAGATCCGGGACGGGGTCAGCGACTTCATGGCCGAGGCGACCGGCGGCAACTGGGGACGGGTGCGTGAACCCGCACAGGTGGACGCGTACTTCGCCGGGCTGACGATTATGGAACCGGGCCTGGTCGAGGTCTCCACGTGGCGACCCGACTCGCATGTCACCGCGCGCCAGGAGACCGATGAGTGGATCGAGTACGGCGGCCTGGCCCGGATTCCCTGACCGCACCCACACCGCCCGCCGAGCACCGGGACACCGGCGCACGGGTCAGTCGGTCCGGCCCGCCGCGAACCGCCGTTCGGCGTCGCGCAGCATGCGTTCGCTGGACAGGCGGTCCTCGGCGGCGGCCCACAGTCGCAGCAGGATCTCCCGATAGGCGTCGATGTCCGCGCGCCTGCTCAAGTACGTGGCGCTATTGGCCTGTTCCAGGTAGATCATCTCGCTGGGGCCGCCCGACGCGAAGCGCAGATACGTCATCGGCGACGGCGGCGTGATGCTGGCGGCGCGGTCGAAGCGTACGACGCGGATGTTGATGCGATCCCGCCCCGACTCCGCCAGCAGGTGGCGCATCTGCTCGGCCATCACCTCCGGGCCGCCGACCGGGCGACGCAGGATGCCCTCGTCCAGCAGCGCGGTCAGGTCCGGTCGGCGCTCGTCCGCGAGCAACGCCTGGCGCCGGCAGCGCAGATCGATCCGTCGCTCGACCTCCTCGTCGTCGGCGCGCGGCAGCCCGGTGCGTACGATCGCGCGGGTGTACGAGGGCACCTGCAACAGGCCCGGGACCACGTGCACCTCATAGGTGTCGATCTTGGTGGCCGAGTCCTCCATGCCGATCAACCGCGCCAACCAGCCCGGCATCACGTCGCTGTAATGGCTCCACCACGCCCGCTCCAGCGCCTTCTTGAGCAACTCCTCTATCTCGGAGAGGGATTCCTCGTCCCGCACCCCGTAGAAGTGGACCAGGTCGAAGACGTCCCGGGCGCGTGGCGGGCTCTCGCCCCGCTCCAGACGGCTGATCTTGGACATCGAGGCCCGGATCGCCTCGGCCGCGTCCTTGAGTCCCTTGCCGTTGTCCAGGCGCAACTTGCGCAGCGTGGCCCCGAGCACCTTCACGGCCGCGGCCGGATTGCTCTGCTGGGTCAGTGACACCACGGGTGCGATCGACGGGGCGCGGGCCGGGCGGTCGGCGGACATACGGGCTCCAGGAATGGACGTGTCGACGCACGCCATTATCGCGAGTCGAAACCCGCCTGTCCGTCGATCCCACGGCCGAGCCCGGGCCCGGACCTTCCCCAACCTCGCCCGCACCGCCCGCGCCTCGCCCGGACCCCGCCCGGATCAGTCGATCGGGGAATCGATCCCGCCGTTCTTGGCACCCGCGACGAACGCGGCGATCTCCGCCCGCGCGTAGACCAGAGCCGGTCCCCGCGCGCGCAGCGAATCGCGCACCGCGACCTCCCCCTCGGGCAGCACGGCGAGTTCGACACAGTTGCCCTCGGCCGTGCTCGCGCTGCTCTTCACCCACGTCACGGACCCGAACGAGTCCGCCGGATCCCCGTTGCCGGCACGCATCCTCATCACCCTTTCCGATCCCGCCCGATCGCGACCCGCACGGCGCGATCACGGACGCGACAGCCGTCTCGCAAAACCACCTGCATTTGCATCATGGGACCGAGTGAACGTCCCGTCACGGGAAACCGACCCGGAAGTCCCTCGAAAGAGTGCCCGATCCGGGTCGGCGCAGACCTCCCGAAGTCGCACCCGATCCCGCCCGATCGCCCCCGCCCCCCGAACGACCGGCGCCGTAACCCGGGGCGCCCGCGGCAACCGACCCGACCCCTCGAAACCGGTCTCCGGGAGAGAGATCCGGCCGAAATCAGAGGGTTGACCGGCGCCCGGAGCGAACTTGGGATTTGTTCAACACACGGTCACAAGATCCTTGCGCGCAGTTGGCAATCGGGACTTGTGGCCCGCCGCCGCAATGGCGTAACAAGGAACCCGCTGATGGTGTGACACAGCTGATCGGCGTGCCCCACACCGCGGTTCCGCGACCGCGGAACCCGACGGGGAGGGGCCGCGCGGCACGACCGGAACCACCCACGCACGGCTGGACAGGCGGGACGTCCTCCCACGTCCCGGAACGAGACACACCGCTCCGGCCCCGCGGGGAGCCGCCGGCGGCGTCCCCGACGAGCAACGCTGTGCCCACTTTCCCCGCACAGCGCCGCGGTGGGGGCCGCGCCCGGGGGAAGGGACGCTTCAGTGGAACCGGAGCGGGTATCCGAACTTTCCGATCTACTCGCGTACGCACGCGCTTCTCGTACCGGCGCCGGCGGGCGAGCCGTGATCATCAGAACCCCGTCCGGCATGTGGTGCCGTGAACTGCTCGTCGAGTTCACCGACCGACAACGCCGCGCCGGCGCCGCGCCGATCCTGGTCTCGTGCCAACACCGCGACGCGGACCAGCCTTTCGCCGCGCTGCGCCAGCTGCTCACCGGCCTCGACGACGCCGCCGACACCCCCGGCGACTCTCGCTTCGACGAACTGCGCCGGGCCCTGCCGCACGCCGTCCCCGACAACGACCGGCAGCTGTTCGACGAGCTCTACGAGGCGCTGCTGCCCGCGGTGCGGCGCTGCCCCCGAGTGATCGTCGTCGACCACGCGCAGTGGATGGACGACGCCTCGCTGCGGTGGTTCGCGCACCTGGTCCGCCGACTGTCCCGACTGCCGCTGCTGGTGGTGCTCGGCGTACGCGTCGACGACGACCTGCCCGCGCGCGACGCGCTCGAGGACATCGGCGCGCAGGCCGCGTGCCACGAGACCACGCTGCGCCCGCTGTCCGTGCACAGCGCCCGCGAACTCGTGCAACGGGCCTACGGCGGCCGAGCCCCCGACGAACCGTTCGTACGGCTGTGCCACCAGGTCACCGGCGGCGTGCCCGAATACCTGGCCCGGCTGGTCGACACCCAACTCCAGGCCGGGCTGCCCCCGGAACTCGGGCCCACCCGCTCCGGGATCCACGTCGACGGCAGGCCCCGGCTCACCCGGGCCGATCACATCCGCCGCATCGCCGCCCGGATCGAGGCCGCGGCGGTGACCACCCGGCTGGCCCGACAATCCGAGCGGGTCCGCGCGCTGGCCCAGACCGCCGCGTTGTTCGGCGACGGCGCCGACCTGGACATCGTCGCCGACCTGCTGGGCACCGGTCCGGACCGGCTGGACGGCCCGCTGGCCGAACTGGTCCGGATCGGCGCGCTGCGCCGCGCCCCGGTCGGCAGCCGGCTGATGTTCCGTACCCCCGAACTGCGGGACGCCGTCCACGACACCATCCCGGAGAAGCTGCTGCGCGACCGACACCTGCGTGCCGCCCGGCGCCTCGGCGACTATGGCGCACCCCCCGTACGCGTCGCCGAACACCTGCTGCGGATCGACACGCTGGACCTCGACGACCACGCGTGGGCGGGTGCGGTGCTGCACGAGGCGGGCCGCACCGCGCTGGAGGCGGGCGCGACGCTGCGCTGCGCCGAGTACGCCCGGCGGGCCCTGCGCGACGACCCGGCCCCCGAACACCGGGCCCGTCTACTCGTGTTGCTCGGACGGGCCGAGGTGCCGACCGCGCCCGAGGCCGCCGCGCGGCACCTGGAGGAGGCGCTGCGACTGCTGACCGACCCGGCCGAACGCGCCGAGGCGGTCCTGGAGTTGTGCCACGCGCACGTGCTGCGCCAGGGGGACTGCGTGGAGTCGGTGATGCGCCCGGCCCGCAGCACCGCGTCGCGACTGGGCGAACTGGCCGAGCAGGACTGCCCCGACCCCGACGTGCGGCTGCGCCTGCGCGCCGTCGTCCACCAGGGGGCACCGCACGGCGGCCGGCCCACACGCGAACTGCCGCACGGCACGGATTCGCCGGTGGACTTCACACGAGTCACCGGAGTCACCGCCGGCGAGCGCGAACTGCTCGCCGCGTTGGCCTCGGACAGTGCGTGCCGGGCCGAACCCAGCTCGGTGGCGCTGGACCTGATCGAACGCGCGCTCTCCGGGGAAGCGCCGCGCGGCAGCGCCTCGGCCCTGCTCCTGCTGCGCAGTGTCGTGGTGTTGGCCTGGGCCGGACGGCTCGACGAGGCCCGGGCGTGGGCGGCGGGCCTGACCGCGACCATCCCGATCGGGCCCGCGCACTCGCGGATCGGCCTGCCCGCCGTGGTCGCGCACTGCCTGTGCGCGGACATCGCGCTGCGGGCCGGGAACCTGCCCGAGGCGCTGTCCGAGGCGCGCACCGCGAGCCGACTCGCGCGCGGCCCCGAACTGTCCGCCCTCGCCCAACTGACCCGCGTGCAGTTGGCGCGCATCCGGGTAATCCTGGGCCAACACGACGCAGCCACCGCGATGTTGCGTGGATCCCTGGGCGTACCCCGGGCCCGGGCCACCGCGCTGGGCGTGCGCGGGCGATGTCGGCACGCGATGGGGGACATCCGAGGAGCACTGACCGACTATCTC
Organism: Embleya sp. NPDC025285; assembly: GCF_055558835.1. Lineage (NCBI taxonomy): Bacteria > Bacillati > Actinomycetota > Actinomycetes > Kitasatosporales > Streptomycetaceae > Embleya > Embleya sp. NPDC025285. The sequence continues at coordinate 22,608 of NZ_JBVHLU010000065.1, read as the reverse complement.
GAATGCGGCCGGCGACTGGCCGAGCTGGGCATCGTCAACCCGGCGTTGAGCGACTGGCGAGGTGGCGCGGCACTGGCGCTGACCGAACTGGACCGGTGCGCCGAAGCGGTGCCGCTGCTGGACGAGGGTCTGGACATCGCGCGGCGCTGGGGCGCCGCGGCCACCATCGGTGAGGCCCTGCGCAACCGGGCACGGATCGAACCCCCGCGCGCCGCGGCCCGACTCCTGGAGGAGTCGGTCGCCGTCCTCGAACACTCCGGCGCCCGTCTGCAACTGGCCGAGTCCCTGGTGGAGTCGGGCCGGATGTACGCGCTGGCCGGGCAACCGGCGGCGGCCCGGCAGTCGTTGCGGCGCGGGATGGGCCTGGCCCAGGAGTGCGGTTGGGACCTGCTGGTCGAGCGGGCGCACAAGGACCTGCTGGCCTGCGGCGGCCGACTGCGCCGCACCAGCCTGTCCGGTCCCGGTTCGCTGACCCCCTCCGAACGCCAGATCGCCGAACTCGCCGCCGCCGGGCACACCAACCGTGCCATCGCCGAGTTCCTGTGCGTCACGCGCGGCACGGTGGAGGTGCACCTGACGCACGTCTACCGCAAGCTGGGCATCTCCGGCCGCTCCGCGCTGTCCACCCGGCTGGCCTCGAAGTAGCCGCCGACGCCGACCCGGGCCGGCCCGACCCGCGTCTCGCCCGCGCCGAACCGCGCCTATGGCGCGCTTCGGCGCGGGCGAGACGCGGTGTGCCCGGCCCGGGGCACCCGCCCACCCACCGCGAAGCCCAGCAGCATGGTGAACCCGTCCAGCGCGACGAACCGCTCCCACGCCGCCATCGCCCTGGCGTACACGCCCAACCCCAGGACGCCCCGCTCGACCAGCGGGAGCAACCGTTCCGGGGACAACTGCGGCCCGAGCGCGCCGACGCCGCCGACCTCGTCGCTGGTGTAGGCGAACGGCCGTACGGTGATCTCCTCCAGGCCCGCCGCCCGCAGGATCCGCGGCAGCCTGCGCGCCACCAACCGGTCCCCGCCGTCCGCCGCCTGGGCCGAACCCAGCGCCCGGTAGGCCTCGGCGGAGAAGGCCGACATGTCCGGGTCGGCGCAGCCCCACAGCCCGGCGTCCACGTCGACGACGGCCAGCCGTCCGCCCGGCCGCACCAGGCTCGCGAGGGACCGCGCGGCCCCGACCGGGTCGGCCAGATGCTGGAAGACGTACCGAGCCAGCACCAGATCGAACCCCGCCGCCGGCAACGGGGGGCGGGCCAGGTCGCCCGCCACGTAGCGAATCCCGTCGTCCGACCCCTGCACCCGAGCCACCGCCAACAGTCGCTCGTCCGCGTCCAACCCCACCACCCGCGTGCCGGGGTCGACCAGTCGCGCCCGCAGCCGCCGGGTGACCGCTCCCGTGCCGCAGCCCGCGTCCAGCACCGCCCCGCCCGAGGTCGGCGCCCACTCGGCGAGCACCCGCCACTCGTGTGCCCAGCTCAACTCCGCCTGGGTCTCCAGCCGGCGCACCTCGGCCGGCACCCCGCCCCACTCGGCCTGCGGCCGGTAGCTGCCGCCGGGGTGGATCGCGCCGCTCACCGCGCGCCGCCGTCCGCGAGCAGGTGCGGCGTCATCAGCAGCCCGTCCCGCGGGCGCAGCGTCACCAGTGCCTCCGGCACCACCGGATGGCCGACCACGCCGCGCAGTTCCAGCCGTTGCAGGATGGTGGCCAGTACCAGGATCGCCTCCGTGGTCGCGAACGACTGGCCGATGCACACCCGGGGCCCGCCGCCGAAGGGCACGTACGCGTGCGCGGGTCGCCCCTGCCGCGCGGTCGCGGTGAAGCGGGCGGGCCGGAACTCCTCGGGTGCGTCCCAGACGCGCGGGTGCCGGTGCAGGGTCCACGGACTGATGCACACCAGCGTGCCCGCGGGCACCGTGAGTCCGTCGAGGACGTCCTCCGTGTTCGCCCGCCGGGAGATCAGCCACACCGGGGGATACAAGCGGATCGCCTCCTCCAGGCAGCGCCGGGTCAGATCCAGGCGCGGCAGGTCCTGGGCCCGGGGCGCTCGGCCACCGAGCACCTCGGCCAACTCCGCCCGGACCGCCGCCGCGTACTCCGGCCGGCGGTCCAGCAGATGCACCGTCCAACTCAGCGCCTTGGCCGTGGTCTCGTGCCCGGCCATCACCATGGTCAGCACCTGATCGTGCAACTCGCGATCACTGAACGCGTCCCCGTGCGCGTCGCGCGCGGCGAGCATCGCGTCCAACAGGTCGGCGGGGCGATCCGACGGCGGTCCGGTGTAACGGCGTGCGGCCACCAGCATCCCGACCACCCGCTCCAGGAAGGTTTGCGCGGCCAGGTACGACTCGCGCAGCCGGCGGAACGCGACGTCGTCCACGACCGACGCGTTCGGCTCGCCGTCGAAGTGGCCGATGAAGCGGTTGATGTCGTCGACGGCACGCCCGAATCCGGGCCCGGCCGCGGCCAGATCCGCGCCCAGCAGCGCGTCCGCGACGATCCGCAGGGTCAGCGCGGTGAAGTCGTGGTCCACCCGCACCGGGCGACCGGCCCGCGCGGCCTCGCTCCACGCGTCGGCGAGATCCGTGGCGGCGTCGGTCATCAGGGTGTCGAACGCCTCCACCTGCCGGGCTCGGAACGCCGGCGCGCACAAACGCCGTTGCCGCTCCCAGGTCGGCCCGTCGCTGGTCAGCAGCCCGGTGCCGAGCAGCGGAGTGAGCATGAAGTCGTCGGGCGTGCCCGCCTTCGTCCACGCGGTGTAGTTGTCCTTGAGGACGTGCCGGACCAGATCGGGGCGATTGACGAACCACACCACCTCGCCCCGGGTGCGATGGCTGCACAGGTCGCCGTATTCGGCGGCGAGTTCGGTGAGGAAGGCCAGCGGGTCGTCCCGGATGCCGGCCAGGTCGAGTTCGTCGGCGGGCCCGGGTGGACGCCGGCGGACGGGGGATTCGGACACGAGGAACCTCCTGGAGCCGGCCTGCGGATACCGGCGACGGACGCGAAATCGGCCACGAACTAGGCCATCTGACGTTGCACCAGCCGGTGGAACAGCCCGTCCTCGTCGGCCAGCAACTGGTCCGGCGGTCCCTGCTGCACCACCCGCCCGGCGTCGAGCACGATGATGCGGTCGGCCTGCATCACCGTGGACAGCCGGTGCGCGATGATGATCCGGGTGGCGTTGAGCCGGCGGGTGCTCTGGGTGACCACCTCCTGTGTGCGGTTGTCCAGCGCGCTGGTCGCCTCGTCGAAGAACAGGATGCGCGGTCGGCCGATCAGTGCCCGGGCGATCATCAGGCGCTGCCGCTGGCCGGCGGACAGGGTCACCGCACCGTCGTTGAGGACGGTGTGCATGCCCATCGGCATATGGCCCAGGTCGTCGTCCAGACCGGCCATCTCGGCGGCCTCCCATGCCTCGTCGAGGGTGTAGTCGCGCAGCCCGCAGATGTTGTGCAGCACGCTGCCCGCGAACAGTTGGCCGTTCTGCAACACCACGCCGAATTGGCGGCGCACGGCCGCCACATCCAGCGACGCCAGGTCCTGCCCGTCGTAGAGCACCGAACCGGTGGTCGGCTCCTCGAAGCCGATCAACAACCGCAGCAGGGTCGACTTGCCGCAGCCGGTCGGCCCGACGATGGCCACGAACTCGCCGGGACGGGCCCGCAGGTTCACGTCCTCCAGTACCGGCGGGCTGTCCCGGTGGTAGCTGAACGACAACCGGCTGACCTCGATGCCGCCGTACAGATCACCGGGCGGCTGCTTGGACTCCAGGACCTCGGGCAGCGCCCGCAGCACCGGCTGCACGCCCTCGTACAGCGGCACCGCCGCGGCCACCATGGTCACGCTCGCGGTCATCTGCAACATCGAGCCGAGCATCAGGGTGAACGCGACGTTGAAGGACAGGAAGTCGCCGACGTCCAGTTGCCCGGAGGCCGGACCCGAGACCATCGCGAACAGCACGAGCGTGCAGGCGAGCAGGTAGGCCGAGTTGAACACCGTGACCAGGTTCTGCAGGCGGCGGGTGCGTACGGTCAGCATGCGGCCGCGGGCGAAGGCCATCGCCCAGAACGCGAACGCCCGGTCCTCGGCCGCTGCGACACGCAACTTGGGCAAACCGGAAAGAAGTTGGAACATACGGCCGGACAACAGGTGTTCCTCGGCCACGAGTTCGCGCTGCCAGCGCATCTGGCGCAGTCCGGCGACCGCGCAGACCGCGCCGCCCAGCAGCGCGAGCAGGCAGGCCACCAGTGCGAGCGGCACGCTGTAGAAGAACAGCAAACCCAGATCGACCGTGAAGACCAGGAACGCGGGGACGAACAACGCGGTGACCCCGCTGAGGATCTCGCGCAATCCGCTGATGCCCATCGCGGCGCTGCTGAGCGAGCCGGAGGAGACGGAGGCGAAGAACCCGGTGGGCAGCCGGAGCAGCCGATCCCACACGGCCGCCTGCGCGGACGCCTCGAACCGGCCCTCGATCCGCAGCAGGGACAGGTTCTGCACCGCGGAGAAGGCCGCGGCCAGCAGGGCGGACGCGATCAGGACCACGCACATCTGGGAGACCAGGACCCGATCGCTCTGCGGCACGAACACGCCGAGCACCTTGCCGGTCAGCACGGGCACCAGCAGACCGAGCAGGGCCGCCGCCAACCCGCAGGCGAGCAGCACGAGCAGATCGCGTGCGCTGCCCCGGACGCCGAAGCGCAGCAGCGCGCCCCGGCCGCCGGGCTGCTCGGGCAGCGGCGGGTAGAACATCGTCGCGCGGCGCTCCAGCGTGTCCGCCAGCGCCCGGGTCACCGGCCTCCAGTCGGCGCCGGAGGAGTCGAGCACGTGATAGCGCCGCCGCCGCCACACCAGCGCGACCGGGCGGCGGGTGTCCGGATCGTTGTCCACCGCGCGCACATGGCCGACCAGCGGGCCCGAGTCGGTGCGCCACCAGCGGTCCACCAACTGCACGTCGCGCACCCGGAACCCGGAGGAGACGGCGATCCGCTCCAGCGGGTGCAGTCGCGCGTCGGAGGCCTCCGAGGTGCCCGAGCGGGTGACCCGGACACCGCCCGCCTGTCCGACCACCCGGGCCACCGCGAGGTAGTCGTCCTGATCGGCCGCGTCCAGGCCGGGCCGGTGGGCCGGCCGATACGGGTCGAGCACCGCGCCCAACGCGCGCGAGGAACGGCGCAGCGCGTCCGCGTCGACCAGCCGCCGGGCGTCCAGTTCCCGACCCGCGTTGCCGCGTCGGCCGCGCAGCCGTTCGTCCACGCGCTGCATCAGGGTGTGCTGATGGCGGGCCAGGTCGGTGGCGAACACCGCCTCCGAGAGCACGTCGCGGGTGCGGACCGCGTGCACGAACGCGCCGCCGGCGGAGTACAGCCAGTCGGCCGCGCCGATCGCGAGCCGGCCGCCGAACCCGACGGTGGGCACCGCCTCGGCATCGCCGGCGTCCTCCGCGGCGGGTCGGATCGCGCCACCCGGTCCACGCTCGTCGGGCTCGACGGCGTCCTCGTTCGGCCCGCCGATGGCAACGGAGCCGGAGAGCACCCGCACCCACAAGGTGCCCTCGACCGAGCGGGCCGAGCCGCCGGCGGGCATCTCCGCGCCGTCCCCGGCCTCCAGGGCGGTGAAGGTACGCGGTGGCAGGCCCATTCGGACCGCGTCGGCCAGCGCGCCCAGGCCGCGGTCCAGGCAGGCCGCGAAGCAGCCCGCGAACGCGTCGTCCCCGGCGGCGGCGGTGAGCACGTCGGTGAGCGCGGCGGTGCGCACGGCCCCGCCGGGCAGCGGTTTGCCCAGCATCGCGGTGCCGCCCGCCGGCACCCCGCACAACGCGGTCCCGGCGCCCACCCGGCACAGGAACTGCCAGCGACCGCCCTCCTCCTCGGTGGTGGCGAACACGTCCACCATGCCGGCGGTGACGAACCACACCTCGTGCGCGCCGACGAGCGGGAAGGCACCGGCGACGTCGGGCCCCAGCCGGTCACCCAGCGCGCGCAGGTCCAACGGGGTGTCGTCGGGCGGCTCGGCGGGTTCGAAGCCCTGCGGGGGCTCGGTCATCCTGCTTCCTCCATCGGGCGGTTCGCGGGCGGCGGGCAAGGCGTGCGGGTGATGGCGTCCGGTGCCGGGGACGTTGCCGGCGACCGTGACGGGCACGGCGTCGAAGGCGATGGGTCGGCCGAGGCGCCGGCGGAACCGCGCCTCGGCCGGCGCCTACTGGTCGCGGATGAGTTCGGCGTACGGCCCGGCGACGGCCGCCAGCGCGTGGTGGCTGCCGCGTTGCGCGACCCGGCCCTGTTCGAGCACGACGATCTCGTCGCTGTCGCGCACCGTGGACAGGCGGTGCGCGATGATCACGCACGCACAGCCCCGCCGACGCAGGTTGTCGTCGATGGTCGCCTCGGTCTGCGCGTCCAGCGCGCTGGTGGCCTCGTCCAGGACCAGCACACTGGGATTGCGGACCAGCGCGCGGGCGATCTCCAGGCGCTGCCGCTGGCCGCCGGAGAAGTTCTTGCCGCCCTCGGCCATCGGGCTGTGGATGGTGCCCGGGCGGGCCGCGACCACGTCGTACACGGCCGCGTCGCGCAGCGCGGCCACCACCGCCTCGTCCGGGATCGAGTCGTCCCACAGGGTGACGTTGTCGCGCACGGTGCCCTCGAAGAGGAAGATGTCCTGGTCCACGAACGCGACCGCGGTGCCCATCACATCGCGCGGATAGTCCCGTCGCGGCCGGCCGTCGAAGAGCAACTCGCCGGTCCACGGCTCGTACAGGCCGGCGATCAACCGGCTCACCGTCGATTTGCCGCTGCCCGAACCGCCGACCAGCGCGACCCGCTCGCCCGGGCCCACCCGCAGCGAGAAGTCGTCCAGGAGCGGTTTGCCCAACGGGCTGTAGCCGAAGGTGACATGGGAGAGCTCGACCCGACCGGCGAGCACCGGGGTGGTGTCGTGCCCGTTCCCGAACCGGGCCCGGCGGGCCTGTTCGTCCTCCAGGAACTCCGGTGCGGGCGGGAACTTCTCGATGTCCTTGAGCCGGTGCAGGTCGGCGGTCACGTCCTGCAGGCGCGGCCCGAGGTTGGCGAGTTGGGCCACCGGTCGGCTGAACGAGTTGACCAGTGTCTGGAAGGCGACCAGCAGGCCGATCGACATGTGCCCGTCGATCGCCCGCAGTCCGCCGATCCACAACAGCAGGCCGCTGTCCACCGCGGCCAGCAGCGGCGGGACCACGGCCAGGATCGAGGTGGGCGCGCCCAGCGTCTGCTGTCCGGACACCACCCGGGCCTGGAACCCGGCCCAGCGCTTGAAGTAGTCGCCCTCGGCGCCGGATGCCTTGAGCGTCTCGATCAGTTGCAGGCCGTTGTACGAGGCGGCGACCAGGCCGGAGCGGTCCGCGCGCAGCCGGGCCACGGTGTCCGTGCGCATCCGCGAGACCAGCTTGAGCACCACGATGTTGAGCATCGCCACGCCCACCCCGACCACGGTGAGCTGCGCGTCGTAGGTCCACAACAGGCCCGCGTAGACCAGCACCAGGAGCGTGCTGACCGCGGTGGTGGCCACGTCGCGGGACAGGATCTGCGCGATCGTGGCATTCGAGGAGACCCGTTTGCCGATCTCGGCGGGACTGCGCTGGGTGAAGAACACCACGGGCAGACGCAGCAGATGGCGCACCACGCGTACCGAGCTGCGGATCGAGGACGCGGACTCGACGCGCAACAGGTGGGCCTGTTGCAGCATGGTCAACCCGACCGTGACCGCCGCCGCCAGCCCCATCGAGGCGAGCAGCGCGGGCAGGAACGAGTGGTCGCCGCCGGTGAGGACCCGGTCGATGTACACCCGGGTGAAGGCGGGCGCGGCCAGCCCGGGCAGGATCAGCAGCAGGCTGGCCAGCAGCGCGAGCAGCAGCGCGCCGCCGCTGCTGCGGTAGCGCGCCCGCAGGTCGGCGAGCAGTCGGGGCGAGTGCCCGCCGCGGCGGAAGTCCGGGCCGGGCTCGAAGGTGAGCACGATGCCGGTGAACGCGGCGTCGAACTCCTCGAGGGTGACCACCCGGCGGCCCTGCGCCGGGTCGTTGAGGCGCATCACCGGTCGGCCGAGCCGGCGGGCCGGGCCCTCGTAGACCACGAAGTGGTTGAACTTCCAGAACAGGATGGCCGGCGGCCGGCCGCGGAGCAGCGCGGCGGTCTCCATCTGCATGCCGCGCGCGGTCAGACCGTACGCGCGCGCGGCGCGCAGCAGGTTCGCCGCCTTGGCGCCGTCCCGGGAGACGCCGCACGCGTGGCGCAGTTCCTCCAGCGGCACGTGACGCCCGAAGTGGGCGAGCACCATGGCCAGCGCGGCGGCGCCGCATTCGACGGCCTCCAACTGGATGACCGTGGGGGTGCGGACCGACGTCCGGCGTTCGCCGGACTCGCGGCGGCGTCTTCCGGGCTCGGCCGGGGCGGGAGGTCCGGTCGGTGCCCCGGCCGGCGGGGGCGAGGTGGTGGTCATCCAGGAAGCAGCCAATCGAGCGGGCGCTCGCCCGGCAGGCGGGCGAAGCCGGTGATGGGGGTCTGCGAGTCGATCCGGAACGGCGGACCGGACTTGTTGGTCCACCGATAGCCGCTGAGTGTGCGCGGATCGGTCTCCAGGTCGACGGTGACCCGGACCGCGCCGCCGGCGGACAACAATCGGGCCGCGGCCTGTTGGTCGCCGCCGAGGAAGTCGGTCACCTGTTGGGCGGTGTAGGGGAACTGGTCGATCGCGGTGATCCGGCCGCGCAGCAGTCCGAACGCCTGGGAGGGCGCGGACTGGACGGACACGTCCACCTGGGTGCCCGGGCGCAACATGCCGGCACTGCGCGGCGAGACGAACAGCGTGGCCAGCAGTCGGTCGTCGTTGGCGTCGGTGCGCTCGACGGTCATGAACGTGGTGCCCACCGAGATGTACTGGCCGCTGGAGACCAGGACGCCGATCACCCGGCCGGCGAACGGCGCGCGGACGATCTGGGTGGCACCCTGCTGGTCGACCACGGACAACACCGGGGTGCCCTTGGGCACCAGCGTCGCCGAGTCCACGAACAGGTTGGACACCAGGCCGGTCTGCGGGCTCTGCACCCGCGAGACGCCCAATGGGTGGGTCAGGATGCCGGGCACCTTCACCTTGCGGGGGAGGGTGCCGGTCGCCGACCACCCGGCGGCGCAGCCGACCAGCAGGGCCAGGGCCAGCAGCAGGGCCCACGCGCGGGGGCGAGCCAGGCGGATCGGCGCGTCCAGTTCCTCGGGTGCCTTCAGCGCCTCCAGGGCCTCACGACGAAAGTGCATCGCGGCCTCCCATCGGGCCCGCGCGCTCGGGGTGGTGCGGCTCGACCCGGTGCGGCTCGACGCGATCCGGGTCGAGGTGATCGGATTCGACGTGATCGGGTTCGACCCGGTGCGGCTCGGGGCCGACCGTGCCGAGCAGGAACTCGCCGACGCTGCCCTCGTGTTCCCACCGGTTGCCGGTGGCCAGCGCGAACATGTCGGAGTCGCCGCCGCCGAGCCCGCACGCGGCCAGGCCCATCGCGGTCGCCACCAGGTACATGGTCTGGTAGAGCACGCCCACGTGCTTGAGCACGAGCGCGTAGCCCATCGTCTGGTACTTCCACATCACCCGGCCGAAGCGCGCGCTCACCACCAGCACCACCTGCGGCGGCGCGGTCATCAAGGACGTGGCGCGGGCCACCTCGGACAGCCGGTGCACCGCCGGGCCGGGCTCGGCGACGCGTTCGAGGCGATGCTCCCGCGGGTCGTAGTGGTAGAGCCCGGGCTCGATGCCCTCGACGTTGTTGATCAGCGGGTACAGCTCCAACTCGTGGCAGCGCCCGCCCGAGGGGTAGGGGCGGTCGCCGATCTCCTGGCGCTCCTCGTGGAAGATCGCCCGGTTGCGGGCCGTGCGGTACAGGAACTCGCCGAGTTGGTCCAGGGTCAGCGGCGCCGCGTCGTCGTGCGCGCGGATCGAGCGGCGGCCCTCCAGTACCTCGGTGAGGGTGGGGTCCGTGCGGCGCACCGCGTCCAGGTCCGGGCGCGGCAGGTCGATCGCGTCGCCGGGGAACGCCGGGCGCACCGCGGGCAGCGGCGGCGCCGAGGCGGCCCGCCAGTAGGTGCCGCCGTACGGCAGGTCGTGGCGCCCGGCGCGGGTGCGGCCGTGGAACCACAACTCGTGCGGCGACCACTGGGCCCGGTCCGGATCGGCGTCCTCGGTCTCGGGATCCACCAGCAGGCCGTGTCGGGCCAGCAGGTCCAGCGCCCGGCCGACGCCCGGTGGTGATTCGGCGGGCCGGTGTGGCAGGCCGGCGAGCAGCGCGGCCAGCGCCGGGTCGAGCAGGTCGGCGGCGACCGGGGCCAACGGCGACTCCAGGACGGTGTGTTCGCCGTCGCGGCGCAGCACCGCGAAGCGGGACAACCGCAGCCGGGTCCGGTCCACGGCGGCGGTGCCGCGCGCGGCCTGCGGCGCCGGCGGCGCGAGCGGACGCAACGTCAGCAGGGGCCGGCCGGCCGCCTCCAGGCGGATGCTCAGCCAGCCGCCGGTGCGCAGCCGGCGCAGCAGCGTGGGCAGCTTGAGCAGCGCCGCCTCGCCCTCGCGCGCGATGACCACCTGATGCAGGTCGTCCTCGACGCACGGATGGGCGGCGAGCAGCGTGACGGCCGCCGCGACGCCCGGCGTGAGCACGCCCAGTGCCAGCCCGCGCGGGCCGAGGAAGAGCAGCGTCGCGCCGTCCGCGGCGGTGCTCACCCGGGCGCCGGGATGCAGGGCGATGCGTTCCACCGGCGCGGACTCGGTGGGTGTGGCGACCGCCGCCGCGGGCGGGGTGCCGAGGCTGGTCATGGAACCTCCGGGGCAGGTCGGGCCGTACGAGGGCCGCGCCGGGGCGGGCGGTGCGGCCGGTCCGGGGCGCGAGGCCGGAGCCGGCCGGCCCCGGGGCGCGGGACGAGGCCGCGCCCCCGGGCCGCCCGGGTGCTCAGAAGAAGACGCTGTACGGGTTGAGCTCGGCCTCGGGGGTGGGCGCGTCGAGCCAGCCGAGCCGCACCGGCGTGTCGTACATCCGGCCCGGACCCAGGCGCCGCCAGAAGTGCCGCAGCCCCGGCACCATCACCTTGGCCACGTGCAACTCCAGGTCGGGCAGCGACTGGTCGAGCACGATCACCTCCAGGTCGACCGCGCGCAGCCGGTCCACCGTGTTGCGGATGTCGCGCGCGATGTCCCCGCTGTGCAGGGTGCCGTAGCCGGCCAGGGTGGTGGCCGGCAGGTGCGGCGCGGGCAGCGCCCACGGCTCGCGCTCGGCGGTGGCGGTGTGCAGCCAGGCCAGGGTGTGCGGATCGTCCTCCCAGTACTTGGTGGTGCCGTCCGGGTTGCGGTTGATCACCGCCGGGAGGAACTGGTTGACCTCGGTGAGCGCGCGCAGCACCGCGATCCGTACGTCCAGGTGCGCGCCGAAGCCCAGCAGGATGTCCTCCACCGGGTGGTCGGTGCGCCGCGAGACCGCGGCGAACGTGGGCACACCCAGGTCGGTGGTGATGTCGACGACCTCCAGCGTGCGCTGCATCCCGGCGTAGAACTCGCGCAGGGTGTCCACGTACGGCTCGCGCAGCGAGTCCAGGTCGAAACCGGGGCGCAGCGCCCGGTTGTACCACCACAGGCCGACCGCGTCCCGCTCGCAGCTCTCGAACAGGCCCTGCATGATCGCCTCTTCGAGGGTGTTCCCGGAGGCGTTGCCGTTGCCGTCGCTGAAGCAGAAGAAGTGCTCGTGCAGGTCGGGGTGGCCGAACCAGGAGTAGCCGGCCGGCACCAGGCGGGGCCGGTCCCCGGTCAGCGACCACGCGCGGGACCACTGCAGGCGCCGGTCCTCGTCGAAGCGCTCGGGCACCAGGTGCAGCCGCCCGGCCGATTCGCGGTTCCACCTCTCGCGCGTCTCGTACTGGTTGTCGGAGTACAACAACAGGTCGTAGGGGTGCACGGCCAGGTCCGGGCCCAGTTCGGCGAACGAGCCCGGCTCGGTGGTGCGGTCCGCGCGCCATACGCCCGAGTAGCGCTCGATCGCCTCGCAGACCCCGCTGACCCGCGCCTGGACGTCACTGCGGCCCTTGCCGCCGCTCTGCCCGCGCAGGTTGCGCCGCAACATCGCGATGTTGTGCCCGGGGACGGCGAAATTGTGGCTCGCCGAGTAGCTGAAGGTGACGCCGTTGTCGACGTCGTTGAGCAGGCGCAGCGAGCTGATCGCGCCCAGCAGCCGGCTGATGTGCTTCTCCAGGCGCTTGAACGTGTCGTCCGGGCGCATCGTGCGGTGGCCACCCTCGTCGTCGAACACCACCGGCTGGTCCGCGAGTTCGATTCTGGGGTCGCGGTCGAGCAGGAGCGTGGGGTCGCCGCAGGCCGGACACTGGGGTTGGCGGATCAGGCGATGTTGTTCCAGGCGCCGGCCGGCAACGTGCAGGGAGACCAGGACGCCCTCGTGGTCGGAGCGCCCGGCGGCCAGCAGTTCGGCGGCGGCCGCGGCGACCAGGTGCGCGGACAGGCCCACCGACCACGCGGTGGCGGCCAGCGACGTGCGGATCGGCTCGTCCGCGACGGTGCCGTCGTCGCGCCGCCGCAGGAAGGTTTCCACCTGCTGGTTGCCGGCCAGCCGGTGGGCCAGGCAGTGCCAGCAGCCGGTCTTCCCGGGGACCAGGTAGGGGCCGGTCCACACCTCGGCCCCAGTGGGCTTGGCGAGCAGCCACGGCAGTGCCTCGGCGCGCAACCGGGCGTCCATCGCGTCCAGTCGGGGGTCGAGGTAGTCGTCGGTGAGCACCACCGTCAGGTCCGGTCCGCGCCGTCCCTCACTCGCCCCGGCGCCGACCTCGGCCGGGGTCACCGGGGTCACCGTCGCGCCGATCTCGCGCAGCGCGGCGACCACGGCGGCGGCGTCCACCGCGCCCAGCGCGGCCACCTCGATCCGCGCCTCGCCGAGCCGGCGCAGCGCCGTCGCGGCGTCCAGTCCCAGGCCCTCCCAGGCCGCGGCGGTGGCCCTGTCCTCGCCCACCGCGCCGTCCACCAGGTGTCCGAAGCGCTGGAACTTGGAGACGGCGAAGACGACTTCACCCATGGTGAAGCGTTCGGCCAGCTTCTCGGTGATCTCCGCGATGGTGTGCGTGCCGTCGAGATACGGCAACACGGCGGTGACCGCCTTGCCCTGCACGAGGTAGTGGCCGTCCTCGCAGACGAGGAAGACCCGGTCGGGACCGAAGGCGCGAGCGACGAGATGTGCCTTGAGACGAGGCAGGTCCACGAATTCTCTCCCGGCGTAGTCGAAATTCCACGAGCGGCGTCGACGGCTGCTGCCGGTAATTCTTAGCCGCCGCCGATACGCCCGGACAAGGTCGTTTCGGCGATTCTCCGCTGTTTCTCCGGTGGTCGTGCACTCGGGCATGGGGGTGCCCCTCGGATCCCTATCGGGGGGTGCCGCCTAACGTTGGGGGGTGTCTCGATTAGCTTCCCGGACCGGCGCTTTGACCTGCGGGAGGTGAGGGTCGAGGTGTGGGGGAGGGGCGCCCTAATCATGGGATCCGGTAATTATGAATTCGGGCATTGACGGGCCACCGGCCGCCTCCGCATGCTTCCGGTATCGCAGCCGACGTCGATCCGAAACCGGGCGTGAACAGGCGCCGAGCAGGTGGGACGTCGTTATTCCGGACCGATTCGAATCGGCGCGGAATTTGCTGCACGACCCGAAGTCGGACCCCATGAAGGAGATTCGGATGGACCCCAGGGACAGGGCCGCGTTCGTCAGGTCCTACACGAAGGTGTTGACCGCGGCCTGGTCGGACGACGAGTACGCGGCCCGGCTCGAGAACGACCCGCGCTCCGCGCTGGCCGAGCACGGCCTGGAACTGCCCGCCGGCGCCACGGTGCGCATCGTGCGCAACCTCGGCGGCGAGCCGGACCTGGACAGCCAGGTCGAGCTGTGGGAGAGCGGCGCCGAGACCAACTCGTACGAGCTGCGGGTGCCCAACTCGCCGCAGATCGAGATGCGCGAGCTCTCCGAGGCCGACCTCGAGTCCGTCGCCGGCGGCGGCCTGGACTCGCCGCAGAACCCCGACGACACCACGTACTGCTGCTGCTGTTCTCCGTGCTGCTGCTGCACCTGATCCGCAGCGCACCCGACCGACGTCGCGGAGAGGAAGGCTCGCATGGAGCCCAGGGAAAGAGCCGCGTTCGTCGGCTTCTACGCCAAGGTGCTGACCTCGGCGTGGTCGGACGACGACTACGCGGCCCGCTTGGAATCGGACCCGCGAGCCGCCCTCGCGGAAATGGGCTTCGAGCTACCCGCCGGTGCCACGGTCAGCATCATCCGTGAGGCCGGTGGCGAGCCCGACCTGGAGGCCCAGGTGCACGCCTGGGCGGAGGGCGCCAAGACCGGTCGATACGAACTGTGGGTACTGGACTCGCCGTTGCTCGAGACGCGCGAGTTGTCCGAGGCCGACCTGGACTCGGTCGCCGGCGGCGACGCGTACAGCTGTTCCTGCTCGCCGTGCTGCACCAGCACCTGATCGACGCCCGCTCGGTCGGGTGAGCACCGATCGGCGCCCGATCGAGTGCCGATCGGCCGCACCCGCACGCGATCGCCCGCATCCGCACCCGAGCGGCACGTGGGGGACCGCCTGATCCACCGCTGTCCGTACAGCCGGTTCCGGCGCCCCGGGAGTCGTCCTCCCGCGGCGTCGGAACCGCCCCGTTCCACCGACCCGAGGCGGAGAGAGATGCCCGGACCAGCCGCGCCGGATGTGCGCGCACCGCGCCCCCTTCCGGTGCGCGTCACCTCCACGCCCGGCGACGCCCGCCGGGCGGCCTCGGGCGTTCGCCGCCGACTGGCCACGCTGGTGGCGGCCGTGCTGGTCGCCGGCGCCGTGCTGGCCGGCTGCGGGGACACCCCCGCCGACCCCAAACCGGCCACACCCCAGGGCGCCGCACCCCCGGTGGGCGTGGAACAGGCCACCCGGCTGCTGCACGAGTACGCCGCGGCCAACACCCGGATCAACGCGAGCCTGGACCCGGCCGCGGTGGACGCGATCGAAATGCCCCCCGCCTCGACCGGCAGCAAGGCCGGACTCCAGGTGGCCAAGACCCAGGCGGTCGTGGTGCCCACGACCGGATACGTGCAGCCCAGGTTCGTCTTCCCCCGACTGACCGGCTATCCGAAGTTCTTCGTCGCGATCACCCAACTGCTCCAGTCCGACACGGTCTCCCCCTCGCCCAAGTACCTGCTGTTCGTGCAGGAGCGCGAGGACGCGCCGTGGAAGGTCGCCTACTACCCGTTCGTCACCGACCGCTCCGAGATCCCCGAACTGGAGCAGGACGCCACCGGCGGCGCCCCGGCGGTCGCCGACAGCGCCGGTCTGCTCGCCGATCCGGCCGCGCTGGGGCGCGCGTACCAGGACTACGCCCAGGGCAAGCGCGACCCCAAGGTGCCGCTGTCGCCGACCAAGACGCTCACCGGGCAGCTCACCGGCGGCTGGACCGCCGGAGTGCAGGCGCTGCGCGCCAAGGGCGCCCTGCTGGAGCGGGTGATCCCCACCGACGCGCCGCGCTACCCGACGTTCCTGCTGCGCACCCGCGACGGCGGCGTGCTCGCCTTCACCGCCGTCCAGGTCCGGGACACGATGACCGCCGCCGGCGGCAAGGACGGCGTACCGCTGGACGCGGGCAGCCGCGAGGCCGCGCTCGCGGGCAGTCCCGAGGGGGCCCGCGCACCGCAGTACGTGGTCGACCGCCTGGTGGTCTCGCTCAGCCACATCCCGCCGGCCGCCACCCCGGGCACCGGCGTGCAACTGATCGCCTACGGCGACTACGCCCTCTCGGTCACCTGAGCACCCGTCGGCCCGTCCGCTTCGTCACCGACCCCAGCAGGAGGCTCCCCGGATGTCGCCGTCGCCCGCCGCACCGGCCCGTCGCCGCCAGGTTCACCTGGTCGAGCTGACCGTGATGCCCGGCGTCCGCTACAGCGCCGTGCTCGGCCAGCTCCAGGCGGCGGCCCAGGCCGACCCCGGGCTGGCCGCCGCGACGAGCTTCCACAAGCACGTGCACCTCCAAGGCGGCGGCGCCTACGCGCGCGCCGCCCGTACCGTGCTGGACAGCCTCGACGACCCGCTCGTGGTGGCCTTCACCGTCTACTTCTGGAACCGGGCCCGCACCCTGGAGCTGGCCCGGCGGGTCAAGGAGCGCTGGCCGCGCTGTCGGATCGTGGTCGGCGGCAACGACGTCACCCACCAGCAGCGCGAGCTGTTCGCCCAGGCGCCCTGGGTGGACGTACTCGTGCACGGCGAGGGCGAGTTGCGCTTCCGGGACCTGCTGCGGGCCTTCCTCGCGCATCCCGACGCCCCGCTCGCCGACCCGATGCTCGGCGCGGCGTTGGCCGCGATCCCCGGGATCAGCCGGCCCGGGCCGAACGGGCGCCCGATCGACACCGCCGACGCGCCTCGGGTGAGCGACCTGGACGCGCTCCCCTCCCCGCTGCTGGACCCGGGCGTGTGGTCGGACCAGGACCTGGCCGCGTCCCGGATGATCGTCTACGAGACCAACCGGGGTTGTCCGTACTCGTGCGCGTTCTGCTACTGGGGCGGCGCCACCAACTCCAAGGTCCGCCAATACTCGCTGGAGCGCATCCGAGCCGAACTCGACCGGATCGTCACCCACGCCGGCAACGGCACCCAACTGTTCATCGCCGACGCCAACTTCGGCATCCTCCCGCGCGACACCGAGATCGCCCGGCACCTGGTGGAGCTGTGCGCGCGGCACCGCAAACGGCTGCTGGTGATGACCAACTGGGCCAAGAACACCAACGGGCGCGTCGTGGAGATCGCCTCGATCCTGCACCGGGCCGGCCTGACCGGCGCGATCACGCTGTCCGCGCAGTCCTTCGACGCCGAGGTGCTGCAACTGGCCAACCGCACCAACATCCGGGTGGACAACTACCGGCGCATGCAGCGGCAATTCCGCGACCGGGGCATCCCGACCTACACCGATCTGATCTGGGGCCTGCCCGGCGAATCGCTGGCCACCCACCTGGACGGCGTCGAGGAGGCGGTCGCCGCGGGCGGATCACCGGTGGTCTACCCGCTGCTGCTGCTCAACAACACCGACTACACCCACGCGCGCTTTCGCGACGAGCACGCGCTGACCACCCGACGCATGCCGTGCGACCCGGGCAACACGGACCTGATCGCCGACGTGGTCACCGGACACGCCCGGATGGACTTCGAGGACTGGCTGCGCGGCATGGAACTGCGCATCCCGCTCACGCTGTTCCACAAGTGCCTGCTGCGCTGCACCCTGCGCGTGCTGGCGCACACCACCGGCACCCGCACGGTCGACCTGGTCGCGGCGCTGGGCGAACACCTGCGCACGGGCGGCCCCGACCCGATCGCCGCGTACTGGTTCGGCGACTACACCCGCTCGTGGCGCGAACCCGAGCGTTTCCCGCGCGAGGCGCTGTACGCCGAACTCGGCGACGAGTTGATCCACGAGGAGGTGCACTACCAGGCGATCCTGCATCGCATGGTGCGCAACCCCGACCGTGCCCGGCAACACGCGCACGCGGCCGTGGACTTCCTCTACGAGCGTCTGGGCGCGGACCCGGTCGCGGCGGCCCGGCTGCCCGGGCGCGCGGACCTGGAGCGGGTGACGGAACTGGACCTGGCCGCCGCCGCGGTGTTCCGGGCCGGCATCCACAAGGTGGCCGAGACGCACGAGTTCGCGGTGCCCGGTGCGCTGTGGGCAATCCTGCGCGAGCACGGCGACGTCCCCCCGGCCGACGACGAGATCGCCGCCGACACGGACGCCGGCTTCGGCGTGGACGCCGATGCCGACACGGACCCCGGTCCGGTCCGGGGCCGGGTCGCGGTGCCGCAGGCCCGGATGCACTACCCGTTCAGCGCGTACGCCCTGTCCGTGTGGCACGGCAGCGGCCGGCCGATCCACGACTGCGCGACCACCGCCCGATCCGCCGACCGGCCGCTGCCGGCCTCCACGCTCCGATGAGATCGAGGCAGTCATGAATCGCACCGTGCGGGTGGCCGCCCCGATGCTCTACGCCACCGCGATCGTCCTGGCCTTCATGCTCGACACCCGGGCGGGCGTGGTGGTCTGCGTGGTCGGTGGCATGTTGCTGGGCGTGTTGTTCACGGTGGCCCGTCGCCGCCGACCGTCGCGTCCGCAGCCACCATCCGGCCCACCAACGACTCGGTGAACGCGGCGACCGTCGGGCACTCCCAGAGCGCGTCCGGTTCGATCTCGAAACCCACGCGCTCCTCGGTCTCGGCGAGCACGGACAAAGCGGCCACCGAGTCCAGGCCGTAGTCGGTCATCGGCGTGCCGGGATCGATCGCATCGCGTGAGAGTTTCAACTCCTCGGCCAGAAAGCCGCAGAGCCAGCTCTGCAATTCGGCCCGCAGGACGTGCGCGGGAGAAGCGGGCATGTGCGGCTCCTTGGTCACGGCGGTGCGCGGCGCGGGGATCGGACCGATCCGATCCGGCGCGCCGGCGCGGATGGCTACTGCGGATCCCGGTAGAGCGAGGCCAACCTGCCCTCGTGGAACAACTCGCGCATCGCCGAGCGCTGGACCTTGCCGCTGGTGGTGCGCAACACGGTGCCCGGGCTGAGCAGCGCCACCGTGCCCACCCGCACGCCGAACTCGCGGCCCACGGTGTGCCGCATCGCGGCCGCGAGCGCGGGCAGGCGCTCCCGGGGTACCCCGGTCACCTCGTGGGTGACCACGACCTCGGCGGACCCGGCGGTCGAACCGTTGGTGCCGGTGTCGAACACCACGCCCACCCGGCCCAGTTCCGGATGATGTACGCGCAACTCCTGCTCCACGTCCTGCGGATACACGTTGCGTCCGTGCACGATCAGCATGTCCTTGAGGCGGCCCTGTACGTACAACTCGCCGTCGTGGAGCACTCCCAGGTCGCCGGTGCGCAGATAGTCCCCGTCCTCGCCGAGTGCGGTGCGCGCGCCGAACACACCGCCGCCGTCGCCGTGTCCCCAGTAGCCGTCCGCCACGCCCGGACCGCGCACCCAGATCTCGCCCAGGCGGCCCTCGGGCAGCACCTCGCGCGAGTCCGGATCCACCACGCGGATCTCGCACGCCTCGGTGGGCGGGCCGCAACTGATCACCTCGCGCGTGGCCCCACCCCGCGTCGCGGGCACGAACGTGCCCCGGGCGAGCGCGCCCAGGTCCACGCGCGTGGTCAGCGGCGTGCGTCCGCGCCGCCCGGACACGTACAACGTGGCCTCGGCCAGGCCGTAGCCGGGCAGCAGGGACTGCGGCCGGAAGCCCGCCGGGGCGAACCGCTGCGCGAACGCGGCCAGCACGCGCGGGTCGATCGGCTCCGAGCCGCACACCGCCACATCCCAGCGGGACAGGTCCAAACCGGCCACATCCGCCTCGCCGATCTTGCGCAGGCACAGCTCGAAGGCGAAGTTGGGCGCGAACGAGACGTTGACGCCGTACGCGTCGATCAGCCGCAACCAGCGCAACGGGCGTCGCACGAAGGCGCTCGGCTGCATCTGCACGGCGCTGCCGCCGGCCAGCAGACCCCACAACAACTGGGCGTTGAGTCCCATGTCGTGGTAGAGCGGCAACCACCCGCCCAGCCGCATGTCCTCGGGCCAGGTCATGCCGCGCATCCCGGCGTGGGCGTTGTGCAGGATGTTGCCGTGCCGCACGACCACGCCCTTGGGACTGCCGGTGGAGCCCGAGGTGTATTGCAGCAGAGCGGTCGTGGATCGGTCCAGCGGCACCGGTGTCCAGGCGTCCGCGTCGTCGGCCAGGCCCGGTTCGTCGCCGGCGACGACCGGGACGTCGGCTGTTCCCGAGCCGGCGAGCCACTCGCGCACCTCGGCCGCGTCGGCGCACGTGGTCAGCACGGCGCCGATCCCGGCGTCCGCCGCGATCCCGACGAGCCGTTGCCGCTGATGCCGGTAGCGCCCGGGCAGGGGAGCCGGGATGGCGATCATCCCGGCGTACAGGCAGCCCAGGAAGGCCGCGACGAATTCGAGACCGTTGGGATGCAGCAGGAGCACCCGTGAGCCCGGCGCGAGGTGCTGTTGCAGCCAGGCGGCCCGACCGCGGGCCTCGCGGTCCAACTCGGCGTAGCTCCGGCGCCGCAATCCGCCCACCGGATCGTCCGGATCGGCGAGAAAGGCGACCGCCTCGGCCTGCGGCCGCTCCGCCGCGTGCCGGCGCAGCAGCGTTACCAGATCCGGCGCGTGGTCCAGGTCATCGATCATGCGAGTGTCCTTCGGCGGCCGGGCGGAAGTGCTCGGGCATGGGAAGGTGCGTGCTGCGGGAACGGACGAGGGCACGAGCGAGCGCCCCGGCACCCCGGTCCATGGCCACCGGACACTACCGGCGCCGTCACGGGGCGGACAGGCCGGCCGGCCGCGGCGGCGGGTACACCGCGGCCCCGGGCGCCCGGCCGGTCCGGGCGTTCAACCGGTGCGCCGCCGCAGTTGAACGCCTGTACGAGGCGGTGTGGTTGTCCGTCCGCCCGGCCGGTCCGAAAATGGCAGCGGCGGTGCCCGCATCACCCTTCTGCCCGGGCGCCTTCGTCCAGGGCCGACGTCGGATGTCCGCCGATGGCGCCGGTCGCGCCGCCGTGAGCGGCGCACGACGCGGCGCACGCACGCCATGGTTGCCTGGTCTGCCCGCCAGGGTCGTCCATTTCCCCGGATCTCCTCGAAGCGGAGTGCCCAGATGACGGATACACCTGTTTTCCTGCGCTCGAAGGTCATCGTCGAACCACTCGTGGACAGGTTCTACGCCTGGCTGCACACGGTGGCGCCGATCCAGGCGGCGATGAACCTGGCCTACCTCCAGGTGCCGATGCTGGAGTCGTACGTGCAATCGCCCCAGGTGCACATCGCCGCGAGTGACAACCCGGCGCTGCGCGGCGGCTACTTCGTCAACATCGGCGCGGAACGCTCCGCCGAGGTCAAGGAGTTGTTGGAGACGATCAAGCGGGAACGGGCGGACATGCTGCGCCTGGCCGCGGCGGTGGCCGAGGCGCAGGAGCTGCTGCGGGCCAACGCCACCGGGTTCGACCTGACCCCGCTGTACCCCAAACTCCCGCCCGAGCTGGGCGGCCTGGTCGAGTTGGCCTACGACACCGACAACCAGGCCTCGGTGCGCTTCATCGAGCCGCTGGCCTACGCGAGCGAGGCGTACGTCGAATCCCGGCAGTCGGTGCAGCTCTCGCTGGAGCCGGGCACCGAACGGCCGTTCATCCTGAGCACGCCCCGGCTGCCCGGACCTGACGTGCTGGAACTGCCCATCCCCTTCCGGCATTCCGGTCTCGAGGAGTTGTTCCGGGCCCGCACCACGGCGAGCACGCTCGGTCGACTGCGCGAGGCGCTCGAACTCGACGACGCCCAGGCCGTGCAACTGGGCACGCTGCTCAGCGACCGGCCCAGTCTGTCCGAGGATCGGCACATCGAGGCGGGCGGCCGGATCCGCTACTTCGGGCACGCGTGCCTGGTGCTGCAGACCCCCGAAGCGGCCATCGTGACCGACCCGTTCATCAGCGCGGACAGCTCCGCCGGCGACCGGTACACGTTGGACGACCTGCCGGACCGGATCGACCTGGCGCTGATCACCCACGGTCACCAGGACCACATCGTGCTGGAGACGCTGCTGCAACTGCGCGGTCGGGTCGGGGCGATCGTGGTCCCGCGCCCCTCGCGCGGCAACCTCGAGGATCCCTCCATGGCGCTGATGTTGCGGCACATGGGCTTTCCCGTGATCGAGGTCGACGACTTCGAGGAGGTGCCGTTCCCGGGCGGCAAGGTGGTCGCCACGCCGTTCCTGGGCGAGCACTGCGACCTGGATATTCGCGGCAAGTCGACGTACTGGGTGGAGTTGGCCGGACGCACCGCGTACGTGGGCGCGGACTCCTCCGGGATCGACCCGCAGCTCTACCGGCACGTGCGCAACCACCTGGGCACCGCGCACTACGCGTTCCTGGGCATGGAGTGCGACGGCGCGCCGCTGACCTGGCTCTACCAGGCGCTGCTGACCAAGCCGGTGACCCGCAAGATGAGCAAGTCCCGCAAGTTGTCCGGCTCGAACGCGGAGCAGGCCGCCGCGATCATGACCGAGCTGGGGGCGAACGAGGCGTACGTCTACGCCATGGGCGAGGAGAGCTGGCTGGGTCACGTGATGGCCACCACTTACAACGAGGACACCTACCAGCTCAAGCAGGTGGACGAGTTCCTGACCTGGTGTGCCGACCACGGGATCAAGGCCGGGCACCTGTTCGGGCAGCAGGAGTGGCGCTGGTGACGTCCCGGCGTGCCGGCCGGCGCCCGCGTGCGCGGGAGTCCTGACCCGGCGCCGACCCGCACACACGAGGGGGGGGACAAGGTCAACAGGGGGGGTGGGGGGGGGGGGGGGGGGGGGGGGGGGGGGGGGGGGGGGGGGGAAGGGGGGGGGGGGGGGAGTGTTGGTGTTGCGGGGTTGGTGGGGGAGGGGGAACAAGAGGCGGGTGTGAACCCCCCCGCCCCCCCACGCGCCAAACTCGGACGCCCCGCCGGGCCAACCGAGGCCGCGGACCGCGTCCGGGGTGAATCCGTCCCGGTAGTAG
>NZ_JBVHLU010000064.1:0-66797 GCF_055558835.1 Embleya sp. NPDC025285 | reverse complement strand
GACGCGCAAGGCGGAAGCCGGTCCCGCCGGATCACCGCCGACATCCTCACCGCCGTGGCCGGCGCCGGGCTGGCCACCTTCGTTCGCGTAGCCGTCCTCGACATCGTGGTCGGCCTGAAGGCGGCGGACACCGCCGAGAAGAGCGCCCTGTCCGACCGCTACGCCGACGTTCCCGCCGTACTCCCGCAGGCGTTCTACGAGATCGGCCCGCTGTTCTTCATGCTGGGCCTGGTCGCGATGCTCGTCCAGTACGCCCTCGTGGGCCCCCGGCGGGGTCTCTCCGCGGTGCCGAGCCCGGCGCTGGTCCTCCTCGGCTTCGTGGCGATCATGGCGAACATGAACCTCCTCCCGGTCGGCGCGGCCATGATCTGGTTCGCCCTCGTCCCGATCACCCGTGGAAAGGCCGCGCCCCGGGGCCGCACGCCCGCCTCGGCCGTGGTCTAGGACGCGGAGGCGCGTCCGCAACCGCCCGCCCGGGCGGCCGGTTCGCACGGTTGCGTTCGCCTCCGCCCGGCGCGGTCCGGCTGGTCCTGCCGGTCCCCTTGGGGTACCGATTGGCGTTACTCCAACACCGACTACCCGCCGGCCGGCCTGCTCATCGAGAAGTTGACCGCCCGCGCGACGTGCATGTCGAACGCGTGAGGGCCGTCGTTCCTCCCAAACCGGGGGGTGGATACCGCACCGCAGCCGGTTCGACGCCGTGTCCGGCCGATGGGCACGTCGAGCGCCCGATCGTTTCGGGATCGATGTCGCTGGTCGATGGTCGCTGGCGATGTCATGGCACCGTCGGTCGGGGTAGGTCTGTCCGTGCGTGTCTCCCGATGGGTTGCCGCTTCTACCGGTGGGGTTGTGGGGCCGCGGTCGTCTCGGTGGCAAGCAATTCCATGAGTGCTTCGGGGCCGCCGCGGCGCACGGCCGCGCGTTGTCGTTGGGCGCCGGTTCCTTCGGCGAGCAGTCGGTGCACCAGTGTGGTCACGCGCTCTGCGTCGCCGGAGTTTTCGAGGGCCGGCCGTACGTGGTCCATCAACCGGCCGACCAGGTCTCCGGCGAGGACGCGTTGGGGGATCCGCGGGTCGATGAGTGCGTCACCCAAGCCGTAGCGCGCGGCGTGCCATTGGGCCGCGGCCAGGAGTTCGGGGGCCGGTTCGGCAAGGGGGGCGCCTGCCGTGTTCTCGGTCAGGGCCGTCGTGATCAACGCACGGACGACCCCCGCGAGGAGCACCGCGTCGTCGACTCGCAGTTGCACGTCCATGGCGCGCACCTCGACGGTGGGGTACCGCTCGGAGAGGCGGGCCTGCCAGTAGATCCTGCCGCGATCTCGCAGCGCGCCGACGTCCCGGAGATCGTCCACGCGCCGGTCGTAGTCGCCGGCATCGGCGAATAGTGGTGGGATGCCGCTGACCGACCAGCGGCCGAAGACGACGGTACGCCAGCTGGCGAAGCCGGTGTCGTCGCCGTGCCACATGGGAGAGTTCGCGGACATCGCCACCAGAAGTGGCAGCCAGGGCCGCAGCCGGTTGATCACGGCGACGCCCGCGTCGCGATCGGGTATCCCCACGTGGACGTGCATGCCGTTGATCAACTGCTCGTCGACCAGTTGCGGGGCGTCCGTGTGCAGGGACCGGTAGCGCGGACGTGCCGTGACCGACGCCTGCCCCTCGGAGGCGAAGGCCGCCGAACCGCACGGCGCGAGCATGCACCCGGTCTGCTCGGCCGCGGCGGAGACCGCCCGCCGCAGCCGCAGCAGGTGATCGCCGACCTCGTCGAGGCTCTCGCATACCGGGGTCGCCACCTCCACCTGGACCTGGAGCATCTCCGGTTGTACTTCACCGTCCGCGAGCCCGGGCTGGAGGTCGGCCGCGGCACGAACCGACTCCGCGCAGGCGACCGGCTCCCCGTCCTCGCGGTTCAGCAGCAGAAACTCTTCTTCGACGCCGAGAGTGACCACCTGCGGCCGTCCCCCGCCCGCAGGTCGGGCCGATCCGGACACCGGAACCGGCGGGTGGTCTGCGGCCCGGTCGCGCGGGCGGGCGGAATCCGCCATCGTGACTCCTTCGCATGCAGGGGTCCCCCACCTACCCTGTGGCAGTCCACCCATGCGAGACCCGAGAGTCCCGAACGCCGAACCTCGGGCGGGGGAGCCGTGAGGAGCGTTGTCGACGGGAATCGTGGGCCGGTGACTACGAGTGACGACACGGATTCGAGGGCATGGGGGCTTGTCCCGCACTCGGCCGGGGACGACCCACCGGCTCCGCGAGCGGCGGCACCCCGATCGGCTCCCAACGGACCGAGTTCATTCGAGCGGGACGCGTATCCGGTGTCGTGACGTGGCCGGGGGGCTCCGGACGCGTGGGCGCTCGCCCCGGCGGTCAGGAGAACTCGATTCGGTCGGCGGGTAGGACGGTGGCACCCATGTTGCGTTCCATCATGCTCACGGCCGCGTCCGCGAGGTCCGCGTGGATGTGCGCGACCGCGTCCGCGGCCACGGCCACCTCGAAGCGACGGATGTGGGCATCGAGCGCGGAGTACAGCACACACTGCTCGGTTACCTGGCCGCACAGCACGATCCGGTGCACGCCCTGCTGGTTCAGCAGGTATTCGAGGGGCGTCTGGTAGAAGATCGAGTGGCGGGCCTTGACGACGAACATCGAGGTGTCGTCCGGCCGGATCGGCTCGACGAGGTCGGCGTGCCGCCCCCGCAGTGCGGCATCGAGGATCTCGTCGTGGTGCGAGCGCCACCTGCCGAAGTTGTCGTTGACGTAGACCACGTCCGCCTCGTGTCCGCGAGCGCGGTCGATCAGCCGCCGCATCGCGGGTAGGGCCTCACGTACGGAGGGGACCAATGCCTCGGCGTCCTCGTGCTCGTAGGCGTTGATCATGTCGATGACGATCAGAGCGGTACTCGGCATCACGAGCCGCTCGACCCGGCGCGGTGATGAACCCGCTGGAGACGATTCGTTCGCGGTGTCGTCTGCACAGTCGACATCTGGATCCCTTCTTCCGGCGCGAGCGGACGGCTGCCGCAGCGGGACGAGTACCCGCCCCGGCGCCGGTACGCACCCGACGCGCGTTCCGAGCGGTCCATGGCTCGGTGGCCCCCATCAGGTCGGAGTAACACGGAGCGCCAAGGAGCATCCACGGACTGCCGGCGCCTGTACACCGAGTTCGGCATCACTCCTGGTTGGGACCGGGGGGAACGGTGCCGGCGACGCGGCCCGGCGCACAGGCCCGGACCAGCCCGAGGGGACCCGTGACGAACTCGGTCGGGTAGTCGCCACCGAATGCCCGCGCCAACGCGCCGACCGCCACGATGCCTCCCGCGAGCAGGCAGCACCCGACCACGAAGAGCCCGAAGAGCCCGAAGAGCCCGAAGAGCCCGTACGCGAGCGTCGTGTGGCATGGGCGGTGCGATGACGGCCGCGCGCCTCCTGCCGGGAGCCGGAGATCGGGGGCATCCGCGCGTTCGGGTGAACGATTGCACCGGCCGGTTGCTTGACGGGGCGGGTCGTCGTTGGGGGTTCGTGCGTCGCATTCACGCGGCGCGCCGGCGAGTTTCGGGAGAGTAGTTGTGAACACGTTCAGGAAGGCCGCGATGGCGGCCGCCGGTACCGTCGCGCTGGTGTTGGCCGGTGCCGGGGCGGCCAGTGCCGGGGCGGACGCCGACGGCGCGGCCGTCGACTCGCCCGGCGTGCTGTCCGGGAACAACGTCCAGGTCCCGGTGCACGTTCCGGTGAACCTCTGCGGGAACACGGTCAACATCATCGCCGGCGGCAACTTCGCGTTCGGGAACACCTGCCTGAACGTCGACGGCGACGACGACCACGGTGACCTCCTCGCGGGTCACCAGGGCGCCGGCCCCGCGGGCACCCACCGCTGATCCACCCCCGGGACAGGCTCCCCGGACGTTCCTCCGCGTCCCTCACCACCGAGACCCCCGCGCCTGCATCCCGCGGGGGTTTCGGCACGCCCGGGGCGACATCCGCCACGACGGGATCCGACGGGATCCGACGGGATCCGACGGGATCCGACGGGATCCGACGGGATCCGACGGGGTTCGACGGGGTTCGACGGGTCGGGCGGCGTTTCGATCCCGGGATCGGGAAGGCGATCGGCCGTGGGTCCTCACCGCGCGCCCTGCACGCCTCCCCACCCGATGCGACCGGCCCCGTCCGGAGCGCTGGGAGTCCGGTGGCTTCGAGTTGCCGGTGTGATTGCCGATTCCCGGCCGGTTCGTCGGGAATCCGATGTCGGGAGGCAGCAGGGAACCCGCTCGTGATCCCGAATCGGGCGAAGTAGGAGGCCATC
Source organism: Embleya sp. NPDC025285 (assembly GCF_055558835.1). NCBI lineage: Bacteria > Bacillati > Actinomycetota > Actinomycetes > Kitasatosporales > Streptomycetaceae > Embleya > Embleya sp. NPDC025285. The sequence goes on along the minus strand of NZ_JBVHLU010000064.1, from coordinate 62,492 downwards.
TCGGGCAAACTGGCCAAGACCGTTGACGTTCCAGCTCACCAGGGAGCCGCCATGTCCGAGACCTTCCGCTTCGATCCGGCGAAAACCGCACTCGTCCTGATCGAGTACCAGAACGACTTCACCAGCGAGGGCGGGGTGCTCAACAGCGCCGTTGCCGATGTCATGGCCAAGACCGGAATGCTCGCGAACACCGTGGCCCTGGTCGCAGCCGCTCGCGCCGCGGGCGTCGCGATCATGCACGCACCCATCACGTTCGCCCCCGGCTACGGCGAACTGTCTCGCCACCCGTACGGCATCCTCAAGGGAGTCGTGGAAGGCTCGGCCTTCGTCAAGAACACCTGGGGCGCCGCGATCGTGGACGACCTGGCGCCGGCCGAGGGCGACATCGTGATCGAAGGCAAGCGCGGCCTCGACACCTTCGCGAGCACGAACCTCGACTTCATCCTGCGGAACAAGGGGATCGAGACGATCATCCTCGGCGGTTTCCTCACCAACTGCTGTGTGGAGTCGACGATGCGCACCGGGTACGAGAACGGCTTCCGCGTCATCACTCTCGCGGACTGCGTTGCCGCCACTTCCCAGGAGGAGCACGAAAACGCGATCACCTACGACTTCCCCATGTTCTCGGTGCCCATGACGTCGGCCGAGGTCATCGCCTCCCTCTGACGGTGTGCTGCGGCAACGGCATGTTGAGGACGGCGCGAACGCGCGGTTCTACGGCGGGTCCGGCCTCGGATGTGGCGATCACGCTCGTCGTCTGGTTCGCCGCAGTCCCACGACCGGGCCGACCCGGGTTCGGCGGTAGCAACGTCGCCCGCCCCTCCACAATGCCCGCGCCGTAGTCGCGCAGATGAGTGGCATGGGTCTTGGCCCACTCGATGAAGGCGATGACCGAGAGGTCGCCGAAAGCGTCCGTTTGGTCGAAGACGTGTAGGCAGCGGCGTGGTTTCCCGCGAAGTCCGTTGCCCTGGGGGCCGTTCCATCGATGACGGTGAGTGAGTCCCTGCTCGGCGGTGGACGCGGCGATGCGAACTGTGGTCGTGCGTCTCTTGTGATTTTTAAGCCCCTAGGCTTCACTGCGGGCCATAGTTTCATATTGAAATCGTCTCGATATGGGCGCGAGTGCGGGCCGTCATGAGCGCCGTCGCCGGGTACGAAACGAACGGAGCAGCCCGCCTATGGGGCGCCGACCAGCGCTGCCACTTCACGATGTCGGCAGCGGCAGCGGCAGTGGCCACCGCGGCCGTCTCCCTGCGCGACCCACGGGGCGGCAGCGCGGAGCGGCCCCGGCGGAACCTCGCCGATGCGCGACGGAGCGACGCCGTACCGAAGGCCGGCGCGACCGCCCGGCCGCCGGCAGCGGAGCCCGCTCGCTGCGGCTCCCGGCGCGGTTCAGCGGGGAAGCCGGGGCGGTGCACACGCGTCGCTCCACCGCGACGGTCAGGGACCGCGGCCGGTCCAGGGCGGCGCCCCGCAGCCCGTCGGCGGCACAGTCCCGGCGCACCGCGGGCCGCACCGGCGTCCGGCCGCGCACGGAAACCGTCCCCGAGAGGACGACGGCACCACGCTCCAGCCCGCTCACGCGGGCAGGGGCTGCTCGTTCGCGGTGGGCACGGGCCGCCCGCAGCAGCCCGAGCCGAACCCGAGCCGACCCGAGCCGAACCCGGAATCGGTTCGCCGCCGGCAGAACGGCGCCCCCGCCCGGCGCACTGGCCGACCCGCCCGCCGCCTCGCCCGTCCCTGAGTACCTGTCCACACCCCCACGCGCAGGAGCACACGAGCATGTCCGAACGCCACCCGCACGTCGGGCTTCCCTTCACCGACGACGACGCCACCATCGCCGCCGCACTCGAGGACGTCAGCATCCCCGCCCTGATGCTGTCGCTCGTCCACCTGACCGGTGACCCGTCGTGGATCAGCGGGCCGATACGCCCACGCGGCCTCGTCCTGAACGAAGTGCAGGGCTTCCTCACCGAGGATGAGAAGGCCCGGGTCCGCGCCCGAGCCCTGGACGCCATACGTGCCTATCGCGACAACGGCTGCACCCTGCCCACGCAGCCCGGCCCCGAACTGCTCCACGCGATGATGAACTGGGTCGCCTGCGCGGAGATCCCGGCCGAGTACGTGCCCATGATGCTTGAGGACATGCAACTGGGGGAGCAGCCTGCCGAGTTCGTCCCCACCCCGGGGGTCGCCGCGGCCCGCGAAGCGTTCCCGGTGCTGGTCATCGGCTGCGGCCAGTCCGGCCTGCTCGCGGGCATCCGCCTCAAGGAGGCCGGCATCCCCTTCACGATCATCGAGAAGAACCCGGATGTCGGCGGTACGTGGTACGAGAACACCTACCCCGGCTGCCGCGTCGACGTCGGCAACCACTTCTATTGCTACAGCTTCGAACCCTCCGACCACTGGAGCGAGTTCTACGCCCGCGGGCCCGAACTCCAAAGCTACTTCCGCGATGTGATGGAACGTCACGGCATCGCCGACCACGTCCGCTGGAACACCGAGGTTTCCCAGGCCGTGTGGGACGAGCCCACAGGCACCTGGCGGGTCACCACCCGCGGCCCCGGCGCCCGGGAGAACACGGTCACCGCCCGGGCCGTGATCTCCGCAGTCGGCCTGCTCAACCGACCCCACATCCCCCACTTCGACGGCGCGGAGGACTTCGCCGGCCCTGTGTTCCACTCCTCCCACTGGGACCACGGCGTCGACCACCGCGGGAAGCGCGTCGCGATGATCGGAGCCGGCGCGTCCGGTTTCCAGATCGCACCCGCGATCGCCGAGGACGTCGCGCACCTGACCGTCTTCCAGCGCACCGCGCAGTGGATGTTCCCCAACCCGAACTACCACGGCAAGGTCGGTCCGGGCGTGCGGTGGGCCATGCGGCACCTGCCCTTCTACGGACGCTGGTACCGCTTCATGATCTTCTGGCCCGGCAGCGACGGCGCTCTCGAAGGTGCCCGTATCGACCCCGAATGGCCGCACCAGGACCGCTCCATCAGCGAGCGCAACGACCGCACCCGCGAGATCTTCACCGATTGGATCCGAAGCCAGGTCGGCGACGACCCGGAGTTGTTCGCCAAGGTCCTCCCGGACTACCCGGCCACCGGCAAGCGCACCCTTCAGGACAACGGCAGTTGGCTGCGCACCCTCAAACGCGACGATGTCACCCTCGTCCGCGACCCCATCGCGCGCATCGACAAGGACGCCGTCGTGACCGCGGACGGCGTGCGCCACGAGGCCGACATCATCGTCTACGCCACCGGCTTCCAGGCCAACCGCTACCTCTACCCCATGCGCGTCGTCGGCCGGGACGGGGCGGTTCTCGCCGAACAGTGGGGCGAGACACCCACCGCGTACCTCGGCATCACCGTGCCGAACTTCCCCAACCTCTTCTGCATGTACGGCCCCGGCACCGCCCTCGCACACGGCGGCAGCCTGATCTTCCAATCCGAATGCCAGATGCAGTACATCTCCGCCTGTATCGAAGCCGTCATCGAGCGCGGCGCCCGCGCCCTCGAACCCACTCACACAGCCCTCGAGGACTGCGTCGCCCGACACCGCGCCGCAGTCCGGCAATTGGTGTGGTCGCACCCGACCATCAAGCACTCCTACTTCAAGAACGCCGACGGCGAGGTCTACACCGCCAGCCCCTGGCGCCTGGTGGACTACTGGAACTGGACCAAGGGACCCGCCCTCGACGACTACCTCATCGACTGACGCACAACGGCAGGGCCGACTACGGTGCCTCGCGATCCGTGTGCCGGAACACCCGCGTCGCTCGACAGGCGGCGATACGCCGGGTGTTCGGCCTGCTCGTCGGAGGCGTGATGGTCGCGTGCCGTGCTGTGGGCGCCCGGGAGAGCGGCGAGTTCGCGAGGGTCGGGATGCGGTCGGCCGTGCGGCGGTTCCGTCGAGCCGGTGCAGCAGTACGCCGAACCAGGCCGACTGATCGACGAACACGTCGCCCGGGCTCGTCTGCCCGCCGCCGCGACGCTGGACGGCGGCGGGACGCTCGGCTTCGGCAGGATCAACGGGGGCGATCCCCGCGCGCCGCAAGGCGATCCGCAAGGGCAGGGGATGTCGCGCCACGCTCGAGGGCTCGGACAACCCATCGAACGCGGACCGTACTCCGTGCGTTCTCCCTACGTTGCCGTGCCCGCGTCAGCGCCCGGCTGTCGTTCCGCGTGACCGACGCGGGTCATCCGGCTGATCGGCGCCGACGAGGGCGGGACGGCCCGCGCGTCGAGGATATGGACTCGGTCAAGCATCGGCTAGGCTGTGTCCGGCGTGTCCATGTCGTGTGACACGTCGTCAACTACCGGGTATTCGTGGGGGATTCGCATGGCGGAGCGCTCGATCGACGCGCAGGACGATGCCCGGGACCGGGCGCAGGTCAACCCGCCCGGCGGGTTCGATCTCACGGTTCCCAGCGTGGCGCGAATGTACGACTACTATCTCGGCGGCAAGGACAACTACCGGGTCGACCGCGAGGCATCCGAGGAGTTGTCCAAAGCGGCGCCGGGCACGCGCGCGCTCGCGATCAACAATCGGCGCTTCCTCCAACGCGCGGTCCGGGTGCTGGCGAGCGATTACGGCGTACGGCAGTTCCTCGACCACGGATCGGGCCTGCCCACCCAGGACAACGTGCACCAGATAGCGCAGCGCGTCGACTCGGCGTCGCGCGTCGCCTATATCGACCACGACCCGATCGTGCTGGCGCACGGGCGCGCGATCCTTGCGGACAACGACCGAACGACCGTGATCACCGCGGACTTTCGGGACACCGATGCGATCATGGACAACGCCGAAGTGGCCAAGTTGATCGACGTCACCGAACCGACCGCGGCGCTGTTCGTCTCGGTACTGCACTGCCTGCCGGACAGCGATGAACCGGCGGCTCTGGTCGAACGTGTCATGGACCGGCTCGCCCCGGGCAGCTTCGTCGTCATCTCGCACCTGGTCTCGGCAGACTCGGAAGTACGCGAGCGTCTCAGCGAATTCATGCTCACCGCTACCCAGGGCAATTGGGGCCGCGTCCGCGAGGCGGCGGACGTCGAGAGCTACTTCACCGGCCTGGAACTGCTCGACCCCGGCCTCGTCGAGGTATCCACCTGGCGCCCGGACGGAACGCCCGGGCCGGCCCAGGAGACCGCGGAATGGATCGAGTTCGGCGGCGTCGCCCGCAAGCGCTGATCGCGCGGGTCGACATCGGTCGGTCGCCGGATGCCGGGGCCGGTGGGTCCCGCCGGGCCTCTCCGAGCCCCTCGACCCCCGGGGCGCCCGAGCCATGCGCTCGAGGACGAACACGTGCCGTGGTGCCCATGCAGGTCGGCCCGCCACCACCTTCCACCCTCGGAAGCCTTCGCGGCCGTGACGGCGGAATTCGGCACCGCATGCCGATGCGCAGGCCAATGCGGCGCATGCGAGATGCTCGGCGACGCCGTCACCGCGGGTACGGCGCCACCGGAAGCCCACCCTCCGCAACCATCCTTTCGGGTGATCGTTGGCTCGGGCCTGCTTGGAGGTGGATGCGGATGCGTAGAACCCTGACATCGACCCGTCTCGGACCGCCGACGCCGCGAGTGGGCGACAGGGCCGAAATGCGTTTCGTCGGCGCCTTCGGGATGTGAAAGGAAGTGGCATCATGGCCTTCAGGACGCGCAGCGCCGCAGTAGTCACCGCATTGCTGGTCGGAGCCGTCACGATCTCAGCCCCATCTGCGACGGCACGGACGGACGCGTCGGCGTGGCCGTGCAACTCGAACAAATTCTGCATCTATTACGGTACGAACGGCACCGGCGCGCACTACGAGCTTGAGGACGGCGCCTCCGACCTGAGTGTCTTGTCGGGCCGGTTGAACGACCACGTGTGGTCGGCCCGGAACAACACCAAGGACGACTGGTGCCTGTTTCGCGATGCCGGGTACAGGAACAAGATCCTCAACATCCTCGACGGCCAGAGCACGAACCTGCCGTCGCCGCAGAGGAACGAGGTGAGTTCCGTCCGGCGGTGCTGACCGCGTCCGCAAGCAATACGCGAAAGGGCGCCTCGACCGGGTCGACACAAGATTGTGCGACCACCCGGGCAGCGGTAACACCGTCTGCCCGCCGCGCCGATCGGCGGATCGGGGCGCCAAAGCACCCTGCGACAGGCCGTCAAAGGAACCCCGTGATCGACCTCGTTGCCCCACGAGCGCGACACGGTCATGTCCATCGCAACGAGGCGTCGGGGCCGTCCGTCGCGGGCGGCGCTCGACGATCGGACAACGGGCGCGTTGTCATCGATGTTGCCGAGAGCCCTGGTGATGTGACTTCATGGGAGTCTCGATGAGTGTCCGGGTCGAAGTCGTCGCACGGGTGGCTCTTGCGCGGCGTTTGCAGAGTCACGATGGAGGGGCATGTTCGAGCGCATGAGGGCGAGTTGGGCCGCGCGTAGAGACGCGAACGATGCCCGCCTGGCCGGTCTGACGCCGGACGCGACGGCGATGGCGGTACGAATCGCCCGAGAGATGGTGTACGGCAGGCGTATCCAGGCAAAGTACGACCGACGGGTTTGGAAGGCCAACCGCCGGAACCCGGAGGTACCTCGAACAGCCCGTCCAGGTATGGAATCCGTCAAAGAAGCGAAGCGCGAGCTTCGCCGGGCACGGCGAGACGATCGCCTGCTGCGACGGGCGCATCGACGAGGGCGCAACGCGACGACGAGGACCGGGGATTCGTCACCATCGGGCCTTGACGCCCAGTTCTTCGAGGCCAAAGTCGACCATCACGTCGCGCATTTCGGAGAGTTCGCCGCGAGAGCCGGCATGCAACACTTCGGCGAAATCACCAGATTCGAGGAGGCCAGGAATCCTCCGGACGCCTCCGCCGCGATCTCCTCGGTAACGCGCGACCCGTCTGCCCGAGTACGCACCGCGGACACCGTGCCGGCCCTCTCCGTCGTGGCCCTGGGCCTCAAGCCCGCCGCGTGGAAGGCACCGCGGACGCCACTGACGCCGTCACAGGTCAACCATCGCCGTTCCGGCGTGGAGATCACCCCCTTCGTCACCGAACAAGGATCCCGCAAGGGCGCCATCATCGAGCGAAAACTCTGGCTGTCGTAGTCGCACGGCGATCACCGGCCACGCGGGCAACGCGCCTGCATTCACGGAACGGCGGGTTCGGAGGCAGGCCGTGCGCCTGGTCGTTTCCGCCGCCGATGTGTTCGAGGCGGGTTCCGGCGTCGGCCGGCGCACGGCGCGCCTGGCGTTCGTCGCCCGGCGACCGCCCGGGGCCGCGCGGCCGCGTGCCTCGGCCCCGACAGCCGCGCCGGCAGCGCCGTGCGTGGATTCCTGCGGCGCTGGCTCCGGCGCAGGCGAGGTGCGGCGTCGGGTCCGCGTCGTGGGAAGACGGCCCGGGTGGCGAGGCCGGAGATGACATGCGCGGCGAAGGCGGTCTCGCCTGCGGCCTTGGCCATGCGCAGGGCCGGGACGAACTGCCGTTGCGCTGCACCGTGGACGCCGGATAGCAGAGTTGTCGCTGGGCTGCCCGGCGGAAACCGGACCCGGCCCTCCTCCTGATCCACGGCGACCACCTCGGCGGTGACCCGCTGCCCGACTTGCACAGCCGCAGAGGGACTCCGACGCCAGGACGTGTCCAACGACAAGTTGCTCGGCGAGCCATCCCCGGTCCTGACCGCCGCGGCTCACTCGTGCCGGTGGGAGTGGATGGCGGGCAGTCCCAGACGAATGACTGTCTGCCGTGCAGCTGCTTGTCGATCCAGTCGGGCGGGCTTCCCTGCCGCCGTGCGCGCGGCCTCGTGTCACCGCCGTCACCGTCGGCCATGGCCGGTGCAACCACCCGGGCAAGCCGGCGGCCCCACAAGCCGGCCTTCACCTTCGCCACCAGACGCTTCTGCCGGCGATGACCGCGTACGGCGTGGCGAGCTGCCCGCAGGGGCTGCTGAGCTTCTACGCCGACGACGTACGCACCGAACTCGGCGGCACCGCCGGGAAACTGCTGGTCGGGATCTCGTTCGGATACGCCGACGACTCCGCGCCGGTGAACCACATCGACACCGGACGTGCCGCACTGGGGGAGACCACGACATTCCAGGAATGACGGTGAAGGAGCGGGACGGCTTCGCGTCGTCCACCAGGCCCGCCGGATCGAACGGCGCGGGCGAAAGTCCTTCCTCGAACGGCTCCCACCGCCCTTCCGACTCGGCGCCGGGGACGACGAGTGCCGGTTCCACCGCCGGCGCCCCTGACCCACACCGCTGTTGGTGGCCGCCGTGTGGGCGGGTGTCGCCGGGCTTGTACAGCCGCTATCGGCAGTGACCTGCGTCCGCCGGCGGATGAACGTCGGCGACAAGGTGAGGGCGGCCAAGGATCTCGACGGGTGGGTGCAGGCGGCGGTGCCGAAAGCGGGATCAGACGGTCGTGTTCCTCCGCGCGGATCGGCACGTTGCACCGGTGCGCGTCCTCGACCGGGTCCTGCGCCCGGTCTCGGCGCCTGCCCGCGGGAACCGGGAAGTCTCCCGGCGTTGTTGGGCTGTTCGTCGTTGTTGCGTCCTTTCGAGGGTGCGGTCGGGCAATGTCTGCCAGGCTGGTGTCTCCTGTCGGGTGGGGGGCGTGAGTGGGGGTTGTCCGAGCGTTGGTGGTGGGGATCGGGCGCTTCGCGGCGGGGATCGGCGAGGTTCCGGTCGGCGCGGTGGCGTGGTCGGACCTGCCGTTCGTGGACGAGGTGGTGCCGCCGGTCACGGCGGCGCTGAACCGCCTGGGCTACACCACCGAAGTGCACAGGGACGTGGGCGCCGCCGCGTTGCGCACGGCGGTGGACGAGGCATTGGGCGCCGCCCGGGTCGTGTATGTCGCGTCGCACGGGGACGCGGATGCCGCCAACCCGTACCGGGTGGACGTGGTGCCGGCCGACGCGTGCGTGGGTCGAGGCACGAACGTCGCGCAATGGGTGGACGACGCGCAGCGATTGGGGTCTCCGACGCTCTTCCTGTTCGACCTGTGTCGGTCGGGGCGGGCGGCGTCGTTGCCGCACATGGTGCACGGATCGGACACGCCGGCGTACGCGTGGGTGATGACGGCTTCGGGTGCGGGGCAGGACGCGTACGACGGGCGGTTCAGCGTCGCGTTGGCCGAGGTGTTCGAGGAGGTGGCCCGCACGGGGTTGGACACTGATCCCGCCCGGTCGCACGTACCGTTCTCGAAGGTGGCCCGACGGGTGGCGCAGCGGGTGGAGCGTATGCCCGGGATGGTGCAGAGCGTGCAGAGCACGGCGATGGTGCTGGCCGAGGACGAGCCGAACCTGCCGTTCTTTCCCAACCCGGTCCACGACCCCGACGCGGCGCGCCTGGCCGGTGTCGAGCCCGCGCTGCGAGTGTTTCTCGATCCCTCGGACGTGCGGCACTTCACCGACAAGGCCGGGGTGCGGTTCACCGGCCGGCGCTCGCAGTTGCGGGTGCTCGCGCCGTGGTTGGACGACGTCGCGGTGGGTGGCCTGCGGGTGGTGACGGGCAATCCGGGAGTGGGCAAGTCTGCGCTGTTGGGGGCGTTGGCGTGTGCGTCGCATCCCGAACTGGTCGCGGTCGCGGGGCATGTGCGCGAGCGGCTGGACGCGCGGGACGCGTCGGGGTGCCCGTCGATCAACGACCTCCTGGCCGCCGTGCACGCCCGAGGGCGCACGTCGGCCGAGGTGTTCGCGTCGGCGGCCCGTCAACTCGGCATGGATCCCGGGCCGGACGTGCTCATGGACGCGACGGTGTTCATCGCTCTCCTGCCCGCGACGGGCGAGGTTCCGGTGGTGATCGTGGACGCCTTGGACGAGGCTTCGGAGCCGGTGGCGTTGTGCGCGAACCTGGTCCGACTGGTGGGCGTGGCCCGTGCCGACGGCACGCCCGCGGTACGCCTGTTGGTGGGGACGCGGCGCAGGCCGATGTTCACCCCGCTGCTCGACCGCGCCATCGATGTGGGCGGCCTGCTGGACCTGGACGACGCCCATCCCGACGAGGTTCGCGAGGACTTGGCGGACCACTTGGGAGCCCGCCTGGCCGACATCTCCGCGTTCGGCCCGCCCCGGATGCGCGCGATCCGTCATCATCTCGCCCGGGCGATTGCCGATCGCCTCGCCCCGAACCCGGATCGCCGTGCGGAGTGGGGCGCGTTCCTCGTGGCCGGGATCTTCACTCGTCACCTCACGCAGGTCCCCGCACCGGCCGACCCGGACACGGCCGGGCGGTTGGGGAGTTCGGCGCCCACCACACTGCCGGCGGTGCTCGACCTGGATCTCGCCTCGCGTCCGGACGGTCCGGGCGTCCGCGCCATCCTGTCCGCACTGGCCCTGGCCCGGGGTGCGGGGATGCCCTTGGAAGTGGCGCTACCCCTGGCCGGATTGTTCGCCGACGTCGATCCCGATCGCGCCCGAACGCTGGTCTCCGAGGCGTTGTTCTACCTGCGTGCGACCCCCGACCACGACGACACGCTGCTGTACCGCCTCTTTCACCAGGGACTCGTCGATCATCTCGTGCGACAGTCGACGACGGACCCCCTTGCTCCCACGCCCGATGACGTCCTGGAGCACTTTCTTGCGACGCACACCACCCACGACGGCCACGTGCGCAGCTGGGACACCGCCCCTCCGTACCTCCTGCGGCACGCTCCGGCGCACGCCGAAGCCGCGGGCCGCCTGGAGGAACTCCTCACCGACACGGAGTACTTGGTCCACGGTGACCCGATCGCCCTCGTGCGTGCCTTTCCTCGCGCCGGCGGCACCGATGCGCTGTCGGCGCGTGCCGTCTACCGCGCCTCGATCGGCGTGCACCGTCAGGCCGATCCCGGCACCCGCCGGCGGCTCCTGGCCACCGATGCCATTCGCTACCGAGCCGCCGCTCCCGCGAGCACGCTCGACGACCGGATCGAGACCGGCGTGTGGACGACCGTCGCCGCCACCGGTGGAATCCTGAACCCCGCGCTTCGCGACACCATGACCGGACACACCGATCTGGTGGTCGCGGTCGCGTGCAGTGTGGTCGGCGGGCGTCCCGTCGCCGTCACCGGCTCCAACGACCGCACCGTGCGGGTCTGGGACCTCACGACCGGCACACCGTTGGGCGAGCCCGTCATCGGACACACCGGTGCGGTGGTCGCGATCGCGTGTACGGTGCTGGGCGGGAGACCCGTGGCCGTCACCGGTTCCAAGGACGCCACCATGCGGGTCTGGGATCTCACGACCGGAGCACCTGTGGGTGAGCCCCTCCTCGCCGGACACACCGGTGGGGTGGTCGCGATCGCGTGCACCGTGGTCGCCGGGCGGCCCGTCGTCGTCACGGGTTCCAACGACACCACCGTGCGAGTCTGGGACCCGACCACCGGCACACCCCTCGGCGAACCCCTCACCGGACACATCAGCACGGTGGTCGCGATCGCGTGCACCGCGATCAACGCGCGGCCCGTCGCCGTCACCGGCTCCCACGACGCCACGGTGCGGGTCTGGGACCTCACCACCGGCACGGCGCTGGGCGAACCCCTCACCGGGCACACCGACTGGGTGAGAGCCGTCGCGTGCACCCTGGTCGACGGACGCCCCGTCGCCGTCACCGGCTCCGACGACCGCACCGTGCGGATCTGGGACCTGACCACCGGCACATCCCTGGGTGAGCCCCTCACCGGACACACCGGCGCGGTGCGCACGGTCGCCTGCACGGTGATCGATGGACGGCCCGTCGCCGTCACCGGCTCCGACGACGACACCGTGCGGATCTGGGATCTGACCACCCGGACACCCCTCGGTGAAGCCCTCACGGGGCACACCGGTGCGGTGATCGCGGTCGGTTGCACGAAGCTCGAAGGGCGGCCTGTCGCCGTCACCGGCTCCGACGACCGCACCGTGCGGATCTGGGACCTCACCACGCACACACCGCTCGGTGAACCTCTCACCGGACACACCGACTGGGTCGACGCGGCCGCGTGCACGGTGGTCGGCGGGCGTCCCGTCGGTGCCACCGGCTCCCGTGATGCCACCGTGCGACTCTGGGACCTGGGCACCGGCACACCGCTGGGTGAACCCTTCATCGGACACACCGACTGGGTGGTCGCGGTCGCGTGCGCGGTGGTCGGTGGGCGGCCCGTCGCGGTGACCGGCTCGTGGGATGCCATCGTGCGGGTCTGGGATCTGAACACCGGTACACAACTCGGTGTACCCCTGACGGGGCACACCGGCGGGGTGGTCGCGGTCGCGTGCGCGGTGGTCGACGGACGTCCCGTCGCCGTCACCGGCTCCAACGACACCACCGTGCGGATCTGGGACCTGACCACGCACGCTCAACTCGGCGAGTCCCTCACCGGACACTTCGGCGGGGTGGTCGCGGTCGCGTGCGCGGTGGTCGGTGGGCGGCCCGTGGCCGTCACCGGCTCCGACGACGACACCGTGCGGATGTGGGACCTGACCGCGCACGCTCAACTCGGCGAACCGCTCATAGGACATGCCGACTGGGTGAGAGCCGTCGCGTGCACGACGATCGCCGGCCGGCCGGTCGCCGTCACCGGCTCCCACGACGCCACCGTGCGGGTATGGGACCTGACCACGCAGACTCAACTCGGCCAACCGCTCAAAGGACACACCGACTGGGTGAGAGCCGTGGCGTGCACGACGATCGACGGACGACCCGTCGCCGCCACCGGCTCCAACGACCGGACCGCGCGCGTCTGGGACCTGGCCGACGGACGGTGTCTCGACCGGATTCCCCTGCCCTCGGCGTGTGTGGCTCTCGACTGGGGCCCGGACGGTCGCCTGTTCGCGGGCTTCGGCCGGGACATCGCGGTATTGCACCGAAAGCCGCACCACCCGGGCGAGCGCCCGGTGCATGGAACAGGCACCGACTTCTTCCCCAGGGAGAGCTCGTGACAGCGGCGATCGTCGGCGTGCACGGCATCTGGAACCGCCGCCGCGGCGAGACTCCCGAACAAGCCGCCGAAACCCTTTCCCGGATCTGGGCCACACACCTCGCCACCTCCCTGCGACGCGCCGGAGGCGGCGCGTCGCCGCCCGACGTGTCCGTGGCGTACTACGCCGACCTGCTGGTCAAGTCCGGCCGCCAAGGCGCCGGCGACGACCTCGACCACCTCGACCCGTCCGAGACCGAATTCGCGCATCAGTGGTTGGACACGTTCGACCTGCCCCGGGGGGTCGCAGCGGGCGAGTCGACCGTCGAGGTGCGCCAGGCCGTCGAGACCCTCGCCCGCATGCGCCTTCTCGGCCCACCCGCCACCAGGTGGTTCGTCGCGGGGTTCTGCCGGGAGGTCCCCGCCTATCTGAAGAACCCCGACAGCCCGGCCCGCGCCGTCGCCCGGGCCAGGGTCACCGACGCCATCGAAGGAACCGGCGCCCGCGTCGTGATCGCCCACTCCCTCGGATCCGTCGTCGCCTACGAGGCCCTGTGGGCACGCCCCGACCTGAGGATCGACCTCCTGGTCACCCTCGGCTCGCCCCTGGCCCTGCCACACGCGGTCCTGCCCCGCCTTCGCCCGGCGCCCATCGACGGCCGCGGCGCCCGCCCGCCCGGAGTGGCCCGCTGGGCCAACCTCGCCGACCCCGGCGACATCGTCGCCGTTCCCAGGGGCGGGATCGGCCGTACCTTCGAGGGTGTCGACACCGACGAGCACACCGTCATCGGCGCCTTCGACTTTCACTTCGCCAAGAACTACCTCGCGCACCAACGCCTCGGCGAAATCCTGAACTCCACGCTCTGACACCTCCGAACCGGCACATCACGAGGCTCGGTCGAGCGCACCGGTACCAGAGCTTCCCGAGCTTCCCGATCTTCCCGGACAAGGCGACCGCGAGTTCCATTCGGAAGGTCGCGGACTCCTCCTGCGGGAAGCAGGTCCGTGGCAACGGCAGTTCGGCTGCCGCGCTCCGCGCGTTCATGGGCGACCGCCAAGCAGCACCGGATCGTGCCGAGCGACGGTCCACGCTGAGGCATCCGCGGTCGGCTCACGTCGCCCGCAGCCGCAGGACGGGTACCCCCTTCGGACGTGCGGGCCGAATCGGGCCGTCACCGTGGTTCACCACGAGCAGTCCCGGTTTTCCCCAGCGATCCACGATCGGCTGGCCGGGCCGCAGAAAACGTACCCGCACCGGTGCTCTCGCCTGGTCGTGCACGGCCTGGAGGGTGGCCGGGTCCGGTGCCCGGGCAATCGACCCGCCCGTTGCGGGAGTGTCCTCGGGGACGGGCACCCGGGTGCTGTCCGTGGCCTCGTTCGCGTCGGGCAGCGGCGTGCCGGTGAACCACACGGTGGGCCCCGCCCGCCCCAGGCTCACGAGCAGTGCGAGGTCTCGTCCCTGCGCGCCAGACGCCTCGGCCTCGAAGTCGCGTCCCCGGGTGATCGCCCGAAACGCCCCTTCCTCCAGCGTGGTTGCCCGATCGCGATCCAACACCTGCAACGCGGGGGCCAACTCGAACGCGGCCGCCGCTCCCACCGGCATCGGCCACCGGGGGAAACAGGGGAGCGGCCACACATACGGCAGATCGGCGGGCACATCCGGCCCGTATTGCCGCCGGTATCGTGCCTCGTCCTTGGCCACCAGCTTCGATCTATGGCTGAGGTGCAGGGCTTCATCGCCCAGCCACGGCGGCAGCATGCCCTCCCGGTACAGGCGGGGCCGGTGCGGGACGCGACCCGCGGTGAAGTCGAGCAGTTGCGCGGCGACCGTGTCGCGGAATCCACGACGGGTCCACTCGGCGCACATGGCGAGGCCGTAGCAGACCAGTGCCGGGACGAATCCCCGCCACATCGCGACGGCGGGGTGATGTTTCCAACCGTAGGTCGGCCAAACCAGCGCCCGCAGGATCTGGAAGGTCTCCACGCGCTGCTTGCCGAGTCTGCGATCGTCGAGTGACCTCGCGGTCGCCTCGAACCCGGGGTCGGGCAAAAAGGTCTGCACATCCGCTCCTTCGCAAGGATCGGATTCGAGTACCCGATCCGACACCGCGGAACCGGTTGTCGACCGGCGCCGTGCGCGTGCGGAACGACAGCGGTGTGGGCAAGGGCGCCCGTCACCCGATCTGCGCCGAGAGCGCGCGCGTCCCGTGCCACACCGCACTCGTAGACGAGATCTGCGGCGATGCGGAGTGCATCCCGCGGCCGGATCCTGGGCTGGTATGGGGGCTCCCGACTCGGATCGGAGGCGCTTCCCGCCGATCCCTCGGGATCGTGGTCAGGCGGTCGAGGTCGCGTATCGGCCTGTTCCGTCGGGGAGTTCGTATCGCGGCCGTTCGCTGTTCGGGTGCTCGGTACGCATTGTCGTCGGCATGGGAATCCCGCGTCGGGGCAGGCGTCGGTCAGGCAGGCACGACATTCGATCAGTACGGGAAGGGCGTCGACATGACGGGCTATGGCGGTTCCTACGAACGCACCGGCCGGGCGGCATCGGGGGCTCGCACCGGCACCAACGGTCTCGCGGTGGCGGGTCTGGTGTGTGGGGTCGTGGGCGTGTTCCTGTTCAACATCATCCTTGGCCCGCTCGCCGTGATCTTCGGTGCGGTCGGGCTGCGGCGCAGCCGTGCGGGCGCGGGTGGGCGGGGCATGTCGATCGCCGCGATCGTGCTCGGTGTTGTGGACGTCCTACTGTTCGTGGTCCTCCTGATAGCGGCAGCGAACAACGGCGGCAGTTTCTACTTCAACTACGGCTGAGCGCCCTACGGTCCGCGCGTAATCGACGGCGGAGCCACACCCATTGCAAATCTTGGGTGCGGCCCCGCCGTCGATTCACGCGCTTGAACCACCACTCGATCGATCCCGCGCCTGCGGGCGTTCCCAGTCCTGAGCCGGTGCGGCCGTCCACGCGCCGGACGTAGTCGCCGGCATGCGGTGGCAGCTGATCCCGCCGCGGCGCCGGTCCGTCGTTCGCCGGCCGTTCTCCTGTGTCCGGACAGGGGTGGGGAGTCGGGGGCGGGTTCGTGCGCAGGTCAGGAGAAGTCCGCGCGATGGTCGGTGGCCCATTGGGCATAGGTGCGTGCGGGGTGTCCGACGAGTCGTTGGACCGTGTCGTTCACCGGCGCGGCTGTGTCGACGGTGGCGGCCATCAAGTCGAACAGGGCGTCGACGAATGGGGCGTCCAGGAAGCGGCTCATCTGTTCGCGGACGGGGCCGTCGTCGAGTTCCTCGAGGGCCAAGGGGCGCCCCAGTGCCTCGCCGAGGACGCGCACCTGCTCGGTCTGGGTGAGGGAGGCGGGGCCGGTGAGGTCGTAGGTGCGTTGGGCGTGGCCGTCGCCGGTGAGGACGGCCGAGGCCGCCTCGGCGACGTCGCGCTCGTGGACCACGGAGGCGGCGGCACCGGCATACGGGGCGCGGACGATGTCGGATTCCTTGAGCTGCGGGGCGAAGCTCAGCGTGTTGATGGCGGGGAACAGCAGGCGCAGGAAGGTCCAGTCGAGACCGCGGGCGACGACGGCCCTTTCGACTCCGGCGTGGTAGGCCGCGATCACGTCGGACTGCACGGAGTCCGCGTCGCCGACCACCGCTCCCGAGGAGAGGAACACGACGTGCCGGACCCCGGCGACGGCGGCCTCGGTGAGCAGGGTGCTCGGGTCCATTCCGTAGGGAAGGACGAGGAAGACCTTCTCGACGCCGTCGAGGGCCGGGCGCAGTGATGCGGCGTCGGTGAGGTCGCCTCTCACCACGTCGACCCCGGCAGGCAGGCCGGCGTTCTCCGGCGTGCGGGACAACGCCCGGACCTTCGTGCCTGCGGCGGCAAGGGTCTCGACGGTCTCACGCCCGAAATGCGCGGTTGCTCCGACGATCAGAATCACGACGGCTCCATAAGGGTTGGGCTGCTTGAACGGCACGACTGTAGCCACGCATGCGGAAGGTTCCGTTCCTATATGGAGCCCGGCCCGGAGCGGCATCAGCGCGTGACGCGTCCATCGATCGGGGTGCTTCGCGCACCGCGGCCGAGCTGCGCGAGGACCTGGGCGGCGCGCAAAGGGGCCTCGAAGCCGCCTGGGCGGGGTGTACGGCCGACGACCGGGGCCGGCCGGTTCGCTTTCGTCATGCCACCGTGCTGGACACGGTGAGGGCGCGTTGGCGGGAAGCCGAGTTCCGCGCGGTCGATCTGGGCCTTGGCTGCTCTCCTCGCCATTGGTTTGCCGAATTCGCGCTCCACGCCCTCGACTTCCTTGAGCCGAGGACACCGAACGGAGTCCGACTCGTCCTGCACGCGGACGATGCCGCGTTCACCCCTACTTCGGGGGCGGGGGAGCCGGTGGAGGTCCGCGGGGCGCCGGCCGATGTGGCGGCATGGATGACGGGCCGGGCGCCGGCCGGGGACTGCGGGTGTCGACGGGAACACCGCCGGAACCGGGACCCTGGCCACCCGACCCGGCGGACTGACCGTTTGGCGTGGAGGTCGTCCGCCGCAACCCCGACGACCGTGGCCGCGGCTTCACGGTCGTCGCCTGGCGCCGGATCGTTGAGCGCTCCCTCGGTCGGCTCGTGCACCATCGTCGGCTCGCCCGCCACTACGAGGCCTGTCCACGCCGTTCCGAAGCCACGATCCGGCTTGCGATGATCGACCTCATCCTGGCCGGCGCGCGCTCGGCTACCTCGTCGCCGGGTCGGGGGCGCGTCGGTCGACGGCGGTGCGCATGCGGTGCAGGATCTCTTCGAGGACTCCTCGGGAGGTGGCGAAATTGAGGCGGGTGAAGCCGTCTCCGCCGGGTCCGAAGTCGGAGCCGGGGCTGAGCCGGACCCCGGCGTGGTCGAGAAAGAACGCGGTCGGATCGGTGTCGAGTCCAAGCGCGCGGCAGTCCAGCCAGGCCAGGTAGGTCGCCTCGGGAAGGTGGTGGCGAATCCCGGTGGGCAACGACTCGGCGACCATGCGGCGGTTGCGGGTGAGGGTCGCCCGGGCCTCGGCCAGCCAGGCGTCGCCCTCCTGCCACGCCGCCAGGGTGGCCAACACACTGAGCGAACTCACCTCACCGAACAGCAGGGGCGGCTGACTCTCCAGGGCCCGCCGGACGCGCTCGTCCCCGACGTGCGCGACCGAGCAGCGTAGACCCGCCAGGTTGAACGCCTTGCCGGCCGAGGTCAGGGTGACCGTGCGAGCGGCGGTGTCCGGGCTCAAGGAGGCGATCGGGATGTGCCGGTTCGGCTCGTAGGTGAGGTCGGCATGGATCTCGTCCGAGATGACCAGGAGGTCGTGGCGGGCGGCGATCTCCGCCAACGCGGAGAGCTCCCGATGGCTCATCACCCGCCCGGTGGGGTTGTGCGGGTTGACCAGCAGGAGTACCCGGCATCCGTGACGGGCCACGTCCTCGGCCAATCGCTGCGTGTCGAAGGACCAGCCGTCGCCGTCGTCGACCATCGGGATCGGGAGAAGCCGACGATTCATGTCGGTCAGGGTCTGCAGGAACGGCGGATAGGCCGGCACGTGCATCGCGACGGTGTCCCCGGGACGGGTCGCGACATGGAGAACGACCTGGAGCGCCTGAATCAGGTCCGTGAACAGACGCACGTGTCCGGGGTCGAGCACGAAGTCGTGGCGGCTTTTCATCCGTTCGGCGAAGGCCTGGTTGAGCGGGTTCGCTTCGGGGTGGTCGTCCCACGCCGGGTAGCCGAGGTCGGCGTCGAGATTGCGCAGGAGCGCGTCACGCACCGGGGCCGCGACGGGGAAGTCCTGATCCGCGATCCACGCCGGCAGAACACCGGGCGCGACCGCGCCCCACTTGACGCCTGGCCGCTGCCGCAGGGACTCGAGGGTGACAGCGTCGAACACAGGGGGCTCCGATCCATTGAAGGCCGGCCGCAGAGCAGGGCGCCGGCGCCTCGCCCGCCCGTCCATCGGGGGGCGGTCGCAGGGATGCTGCGGTGGCGGCGGGAAAGCCGCTCTCGGGCGCGGAATGCGCCTGGGTTCGATGATCGTAGGACGGACAGCGGTCCATGCGATTGACGATTTTGGCGGCTTGGTGCAACTTTATTGCGTGCCCCCGACCCCCTTTCTCGACGAGATCGATCACTTGCTGCTCGACCTCGTGCAGACCGACGCGGCCCAGCCCCTGCACGAACTGGGTGACAAAGTGGGACTGTCGCCGAGCGCCGTACAGCGCAGGATGAGCCGACTGCGCCGCACGGGCGTGATCCGGGCCGAAGTCGCCGTCGTCGATCCACAAGCGGTGGGACTGGGCCTGACGACGGTGGCGCTCGTGGAACTGGTGGAGAACGACGACGCGCAGCACACGGCCTTCTGCGCACGGCTGCGCGCGGAGCCGACGGCACAGCAGTGCTACTCCGTCCTCGGCCAATGGGACTACGTCGTCGTGCTGGTGACGCCCGACCTCACGGCATACCGCGAGGTGTCCCGGAAGCTCTTCATCGAGGACAAGACGGTGCGCAGGTACGAAAGCCTCCTGACGCACGAACAGGTCAAGTCGGGATTCAAGCTTCCGCTCCCCGGCACCGGGGGGCCGGGGAGCGCGGGTCATCCGTGACGTCGTCTCGCGCTCTGCCGGCGCTGCGGGCGCTGCGCGAGGGCCGATGCGGACGGGACCGCCGGACCGTACGGGGCGCGGCGTCTGCCGCAACGGCCGGTCTGCGGGCGGCAATGCCGCCGGCGCGCCGCCGGCCGGGGACCGGACGACCGCGCACACGGGCCGATCGGCTGCGGCGACACATTCGACGGTAAGGCGTCGGGTGACAGTCGATTGTCCGTCGAGATACGTGGAGTCCACAGGCCGGCCGCAGACCGCCCCCCGTTGGTTGACTACGTGCTGCGGTCGGACACCGGAGCGCGTCTCCTCCAGGGGGCACTCATGCCGACGGCCGTCATCCTCCGCGACGGCAGGGTGGTGGCCGGGGCCCTGGTGGCCCGGCGGGGACCGAACGCCCCTGAACGGTACGGTTCGGCGATGAACGCCGTTGAGTGGAATTTCACCGATCGTACGGAGATCTCCGGCGGGGTACAGGTCGATGACTACCTCTGTGGCTCGCCGACTTGGCAGAAAATCGGGCAGAACCCACAGCAGTACCAAGTCGCCATTGCCCTGGGGCCGGCCTTCCCGACCGTCGACGGGCGCGTTACGGAACCCCTGGCACCGGGGCCGCCGGCTCAGATTCATTTGGTGACGGTAGCCGCCTTGGAGTAGATCGGTCGGGACCCCGGAAAAGCTGAGGTCCCGGCCGGCCGACTCAACGACTCGGACTGACCGTGATCGCCGCCGGACCGGGCGCGCAGGGCCGGTTGTTGGGTTCGTCGTGGGTCGTGGGTCGTGGGTCGTGGTCGTGGTCGCCGGTGTCGTCGAGGGCCGTGCTCCTCGACCCTGCTTCAATGATGGAAGCTCCAGCGTCATTCTCGATCAAGGAAACAATCCATTGCACCGGACACTCAGGCTGCTGCGGTCACCATGGTGATCACCGAAGACGACGTGAGTACCGCGACGCTCGTTGTCGGGATGGCGTGCCCATCCTGGCGTCGTGACCTCTACCTGACGTTGGAAACCCCGAACAACACCGCGCCACTGAGGAACGCGATCGAGCGAGCGGCGGCGACGGCGGCCGTGTCCGCCGCGGAACTTCGCCGGATCGTCGAGACGGTCGTCGCCGAAGGGCACGAAGACCTCGGCGCCGGATTCCTCGACAACCCGAGCATGTCCGAGGCGTACCTTCTCCAACTGTGCGACCGTGGCGTGCTCATCGGTGCGTTGGGGCATCGCACCGGGCCTCGAAGCCTGCTGTTGCGCATGTGTGAGGTCCACCGGTACCCGGAGTCGATCCTGACCGTGGGGCTGGAGTTCTATCGCGATCCCGCCGTCCGGCCCGACGAGTTCGCCGCCTTCGTCCGCCGGTACCACGATGTCCCGGGTGGTTGGCTGCTGCGGGCGCTTGCCGAGATCGATCCCGACTCGACGCTCAAACAGACCGCGTACGAAGACATACTCGGCGCCGCGTCGACGGACCTCGCGTGGAACGCGGCCGCGTTCCACGCCCGGCACCTGGCGAACGCGGAGGCAAGCGACGCCGTCCGACTCGCGGACTTCCTCGACCGGCACCCCCACGCGCACGTCCTCGCCCTCGTGCTCGAGTCGCCCGTCCCGGACCCGGCACGCAACGAACTGCTCGAAGATCGCGCCCGCGCCTCGACCGACCCGCACGTCGCCGACGCGCTCCGCCGTCGCGAACACCGCAGGCTCGCGTCCAGTTCGTCCCTCGACGCAGAGGAAGCCGCCGTACTCGCCGCCGGCGATGCCCCGGACGTCCTCGTCCTGCTGGCCGCCAATCCGCGAACCCCGCGCCCGATCCTGCGCGAGTTGAGCCGCCGACGCGCATCGCGAGGCGCCCGAGCCATCCGCAACGCCGCCACGGATACCCTCCGCCGCACAGCCCGAGGCGAAGAACCTCCCGCACCCTGACACGTCCGAACGCGCGGCACGCGGCGCCGGCCGGGTTTCGTCCTGCGGATCATGTGCGGAGCCGGATGATCAATGCCGCGCCTACCGCGGCGCTGCTCAACGCCGCGTCGTCGGGGAGGGGGCGTAACGAAGGATGAATATTTCCAGGCTTCTGCCGTCGAGGGTCGGATGTCGTGGAACTCTGGTCCAGACCAATCTGGTTCAGACCATTGACCGGTGGTTCGGACCTTTCCTAGGCTCAGGCAGCCGCGACGGGTATGTCGAAGCTCACGACGCGCCCGCGTGGCGGCGCAGCGTCCCCGCACGTTCGGACCGAGTTCGAGGAGTTCCCTTGAGCACAGGCACCGCACGACCCGTCGCACACTCGCGAGACCCCGACCGGCCGGGCACCAGGCGCGGTCGTATGCTCATCGCTCTGCTCACGACCCTGCTGTTGCCCCTGGGGGCCATGGTCGGCCTGACCGGGCCGGCCCATGCCGAGGGCACCGGCGGCTCGGAGACGTCCGAACGGGGCTCCGACTGGGGCAGGGACCGGCCGCCGACCGCGCCGGGCAGGCCCCACGCGAGCCACGTCACCGACACGTCGGTCAAGCTCTCCTGGCGCGCGGCCTGGGACGACCGGGGCGTGCGGAACTACGACGTGCTGCGCGACGGCGTCAAGGTCGCCACCGTTCGACACACGTCCTATGTCGACCGCGGCCTCAACACCGGGACCGGCTACACCTACACCGTCGTCGCGCGCGACACGAGGGACCAGGTCGGTCCCGCCGGCGCCCCCCTGAAGGTACGCACCACCGGCGAAGCGAAGATCAAGCTGGGTTACTTCACCAACTGGGGCCCCTACCTGGCGAAGAACATCGACACGTCCGGCACGGCCCGCAACATCACCCACATCAACTACGCGTTCGGCAACGTCGTCGGTGGCAAGTGCGTGGTCGGCGATCCCTGGGCCGACTACCAGAGGCCCTACGCCGCGGCCGACAGCGTCGACGGGGTCGCCGATACCCCGGAGCAGCCGCTGAAGGGCCACTTCAACCAGCTGCGCGAGCTGAAGAAGAAGTACCCGCACATCAAGATCCTCTACTCGTTCGGTGGCTGGACCTGGTCCGGCGGCTTCACCGAGGCCGTGCAGAACCCGGCCGCGTTCGCCGAGTCGTGCCACAGCGTGGTCGAAGACCCGCGCTGGGCCGACGTGTTCGACGGCATCGACCTGGACTGGGAGTATCCGAACGCGTGCGGTCTGACCTGTGACGCGAGCGGCTTCGGGTCGATCAAGACCCTGCTGGACGCCACGCGTGCCCGCTTCGGCACCGGCAACCTGGTCACCGCCGCCATCACGGCCGACGCCGCCCCGGGCGGCAGGCTCGACGTCGCCGACTACGGCGGCGCCTCGGGGGCCGTGGACTGGTACAACGTGATGACGTACGACTTCTTCGGGCCGTGGATGGCGCAGGGCCCGACCGCCCCGCACTCGCCGCTGACGTCGTATCCGGGTATCCCCGTGCCGAGCTTCAACTCGGCGGACGCCATCGCCAAGCTACGGACGAAGGGCGTACCCGCGAAGAAGCTGCTGCTCGGCATTCCCTTCTACGGCCACGGGTGGACGGGCGTCACCCAGAGCGAACCGGGCGGGACCGCGACCGCGCCCGCGTCGGGTGACGGAAGCTACCGCGCGCTCAAGGTTCGTTGCCCCGCCACCGGCCTGGCCGGCGGCACCTCGTACGGCCACTGCGGCAACGAATGGTGGGGCTACGACACCCCGGCCAGCCTCGCCGTCAAGACGAAGTGGGCCAAGGAACAGAAGCTGGGCGGCGCCTTCTTCTGGGAGCTGAGCGGCGACACCGAGAACGGCGAACTCGCCGCCGCCCTCAACGGCGGACTGGGATAACCCACCCGCCGCACCCGAGAACGGTCGCGGCCGGACCCAGCGAGGCCGGCCGCGACCGTGCCCCACCTGCAACTGCGGGGCGACATCGGCAGGATCGGGGACCCGTTGAACGTGTCCGTGCCCGGCGACGGGAACCCGCACGATGTCGATCTCGCCACCCCGTTCCGGGCCCACGCCGCCACCAACGGATCCGACCGGTTCGTCGCCGAGCTCTACACCGGTAGCGACACCGATGGCGAACCCGCACACACCCTCGCCAAGGGGCAAACCGCCGTCTTCGCAGGCGGCCACGACGTGGAAGCGATCCGCTTCGTCGAAGGGTGAGAGCACCCCGGACCGCCGGCAACCCGCACGACGCGTCGCTCGAGAACCACTCCCGCGCTTCTTCCCCGCGTACGACGTCACACCCGGCCGGTCCCGCGACCCGCCGGTGAGGTCCCACGAGGCTGCTGTTCGAGGCGAGTACGTGGTCGGCGACACGGCCGGCTTCGGCCCGCGGGTCGGCAGCACCGAGGCCCGGCGCCCGCCGCGCCGCTGCACCCCGGCCGGATCGTGCCGCGGTCGACCGGCGGCCTGCGGGCCGCCGAATCGCGGGACAACTGCGCCCGTGGGCCGGTTCGCCCCGGCGAACCGGCCCACGGGCGGGAGGTCGCCGCTGGAATCAGTCGCGGGCCCAGGCTCGACTTCCGCCCCTTGGAGCGTGATCGGGGGCAGGCCAGGGCGATGACGGCGGTCGCGGTGGGGGACCAACGGGTGACGTCGGTGTCGATCAGGACCTGGGCGGCGTCATCGACAGACCCGATGTCCGAATGGCGCGTGCTCTTCCTGTGGGGATGTGGGCCCTCGCGGAGCCAGGTCCTGACAGGTGCGGCACGCAAGGGCCGTCTTTTCGCGAGGGCGGATGGCGAAGGGCCGGACGCCACACGGATGGCCGGGTCGGTCTGCCGGGCGAGAGCGCGGCGACGGGTACCCGCGCCTTGGCGTACGTGCGGTTTCGCGGCTCGGTATGCTTCGCGCCACGCCACGTGCGGCGGATCGGGAGGCCGAGTGAGTTCCAGGCGTTCTTCGGTGCCCCGTTCGGCGGACGGTGCCGATGTCGGCGAAGACGACGAGTTCGTCGTCAGCGGACTGCACAACCGCGCCGAGGGCGGCTTCAACCAGGTCGACATCACGGTCGAACGCTTGCCCGCTCCGGGCGGGGAGACGGCCCCGATCCTCCGCGTCGAGCGGGTGCAGAAGACCGCCGGAGACGCCTACGACTTCGTTGTCCTGCCATCCGGGGCGGTGCATCAGGCCGTCTCCGGTCACCCGGCGATGAGCTGGGTGGACCCGCTGGTGTATCAGTGGACCGATGGCGATGGCCGGGTACACCAAGAGCTCCTGCATGCCGGGGACACCGAGGCGACGCAGGCCGATCAGAGGGACGGCGAGTCCGCGCAGGCCGAGTGCTATGCGGACATGGCCGGCGTGGAGACAGCCCGGCTCGAACAGGCCCAGACCGCGGTGATCGATGCCATGCGTGACCCCGCCCGCCAGGAACACCCGCTGGTATTCGACGGCCCGTCGACGTGGGACGCCGGCCGGGTACCGGCGTTTTGGCGGTTGTTCGGCGAACTCGAGCGGCGGATCCCGGGCCTGCTCAGGTCCTGGGGCGTCCCCCCGATCGAGGAACTCCGCGCCGTGCTGGGGCCGCACATGCCCGCCACAACATCCGACGGCCCGCCGCGAATCGTGCACAACGACCCCAAACCGGGTAATCGTCTGCACAACGGCGTCCTGCATGCCGTCATCGACTGGGATATGGCCGCGGTCACCCGTGCCGCCCCCTCGCACGCCGCGGTGATGGACCTCGCGCAGGAACTCAACCTCACCGGACGAAACGCCCTCGCCCCGACCACCACGCCGCAGCAGTGGCGCCCCACCGCGGACCGCTGGATCCACGCCAACCCCCAAGCGGGCGTGGGATCCGCCGCCACCCGCGCCACCCACCCCCAGCAGGGGCACATCCCCTCGGACCATTTCGCGCGGGAGAGCGCCTACCGGTTGGCCTACTCCTTCGCCTGTGACCTCCTGCGCGGCACCGAGGGTCGCCTGTCACCGGACATAGGTGCGCGGGCCACCCGCTCCCTGCTGACGATCCTGGGCCTGCCCGCCGCTCCCGCGGAACGCATCGCGGCCGACCTCGCCCACACCGCCGGGCGGTTCCCGGTGATGCGGGCCTGGGAACTGCGCGGCGTCCTGCCCACCCCCGGCCCATGGAACGCCGCCGACCGTGCGGCCGCGCAAATCACGATGAACACCGGGATGTTCACCGCCCTGCGGAAGATCAACGGGGCGCAGATCCAGGCCGCGGCGGAAGTAGCCCGCCTCAGCGGGCGGAACGCCCGGCAGGTGCTCGACGGCACCGAACTGTCAACGTCCGTCGCACCGCGCCTTGCCGCGGATACCAGTGCCGCGTTCGGCCTTGACATCGCTCTGCGCCGGGCCAACCTCGACCGCCGCGCCACCGAGGCTCTGGTGCGCGGCGCCCAGTCCGGCCAGGTGTCGCTCAACGACCCGACCACCTGGGGGCGCGCGCCTGGCATGCCCCACCAACATCAGGCCCGATTCACCCCGGCCCGCCACGACCGCTCGCCCTCGGCAGGCACCCCCACGACACAACCGGCCCCGTCAATCGCCCTCGTGAACACGTCGGCCGCCAAAGGCTTCTCGCCGGTGCGCGCATTCGAAGCCAAGCCGGCACTTCGCTCGGAAACCGCCCCCAACGCCCCGCACGCCGGGATCGGCACCGGGCATGACCCGGGTCGAACTGCCGCATACGACAAGGGATTCGGGCACAAGCCGACCCGCCCGTCGCGCGGGCGATGAACGGCCGGCCGACCAACCGTGCGGTACTCGCGGCCGGTGCTCCGTCATGCGCCTACCGGGTCCCACCGCGATTGCCCTCCTGCGGTCGTGGACGGTCAGGATCGGCCGGCTCGCCCGGCACCAGCTCTCGCCGTCGAGCTCTGCGGCGGCCTCGTCCAAGGCATCCCAGCCCAGTTCGTCGGGGATGCCGGCACGGAGTGTCCGGGGCAGCGGCGTCACCATGTCGATCTCGGTCAGTGGCTCGGCCGGTTCCGGCATCGGTGCCGCGCTGCGGCCGGCGTCCTCCAGTCCGCGGAGGGCCGAGATCACGTCCTCCAGGCCGCCTGTCGAGGCCGTCCCCAGTGACGCGGCGAGGGTTTGACAAAACGTGGGCTGCACGGGCTGCTTCGGAGAGGTGATGCCGCCGACTATGACAGCGCCTGCCGACGGTCGTATCGGGGTCGGTTCGTCCAGGATCCAAGGGACATCCGCATCGATACCTCGGTACCGGATGTCGACGGAATTCGCCCCGCGCCGGTGTGGTGGTGTCGGCGGTCGGGTCTAGCGTGCGAGTCCTGGCAGTAGGGCTCGGAGTACGTCGAGCCGGTCCCTTCTCCGACCCCGGGGCCCTGAGGGCGGCAGCCGAACCGTCCGCCGGTCGTGAGGTTCGCCGTCCCGGCCGGTGTGCCGGAAGGCACATACCACCACCGTCAGGCCATACGGTCTCGACAAACGGTTGGCAATCACAAGCGGAAGGAGTCCCCATGCTGAGGCGGGTCGCGGAGGGCGTGCTGGTCCACCAGAGTGCGTTGCTTCGGAACAACACCGTTGTCGTGCAGGGCAGGGCGGGCGTGTTGGTCGTCGACCCCGGCATCACGGGCGACGAGATGGCCTGCCTCGCGAACGACCTTCGCGAGTTGGGGCAGCCCGTCGTCGCAGGCTTCGCGACGCATCCCGATTGGGATCACGTGCTCTGGCACGCCGATCTCGGCGAAGCGCCCCGTTACGGTACGGCCGGCTGTGCGGCTCATATGCGGGATGTGCTGTCGAACGCGGACTGGAAGGCCCGCGTAGCCGAGGGATTGCCGCCGGAGATCGCCGAGGAGACACCGCTGGACCTGTTCGGCCTCGTCACCGGTCTGCCCGCCGGAACCACGTGGATTCCCTGGGACGGCCCTCGAGTCCGGATCATCGAGCATCCGGCTCATGCCCCGGGCCACGCGGCGCTGTTGATCGAGGAACGCGGCGTTCTCGTCGCCGGCGACATGCTTTCCGACGTCCTGATTCCGATGCTCGACGACACCGCCGACCCGATCGAGGACTACCTCGTCGGACTGCGGCTGCTCGAGGGCGTGGCGGGCGAGGTGGATGTCCTCGTCCCCGGTCACGGGTCCGTCTGCGGGGCCGACCGGCTACGCGCACGCATCGACCGGGATCGGGCGTACGCCCATGCCTTGCGGGAGGGTCACACTCCCGACGACCCGCGCATCGGCCCAGCGGCAGAACCCGGCTGGGAATGGGTGCGCGACATTCACACGGGGCAACTCCGGCGCCACGCCCAGAGAAGCGAGCACGACGGGACGCCCGGCTAGCGATCGGAACCTGTGTCAGATCCCGGATTTGAGGGTCGGTTGAGTCGTACGCCGGTGGGGCGTCCGAGGACGTCGGACAGGCCGGGAAGCGGGATTGTCCGGGGTGCGGCGAGCGGCTGCGGCCGGGAGCGGGACCCCGGGCGGTGTACTGCTCGGGGGCGTGTCGGGCCAGGTCGTGGGGGAGAGGGCGGCGTCTGCGGTTGCGCACGGTCGCCGAGACGAGCGGCGTGGGCGAGGCAATGTGCCCGGTGTGCGGGGCGTGCCGGGTGGCCGGGGTGGACCGGCGCTCGACGGCGCTCCATTGCTCGGGTCGGTGCAAGGTGAGGGCCTGGCGCCCTGTCGACTGAACTATCCGCGGTATTTTCGCAGGTCAGGGCATGTTTCTGTGAGCGCTCCTGCGGCCGGATCCGGCGCAGCGGACACGGCTTGCCGAGATCAGCGAGAACCTGGCCGCCCGCATCGCCGAGGCCGAACGCGAAGCGTGGCTCGGCGAGATCGAGGGACTGCGGATCAGCCTCGCCGCGGCGCCCGCGACAAAATCGCGCAGCTCGACGCCGAAGTAGCCCGGCGGCAGCAGCGCGTGGACCTCGGCGTCCCGACGTTCCGCCGAATTGCCGGCCTGACCGTCGGGGACGAGATCTGTTAAAGCTGCATCGATCTGATGTCCGGGTTCTGGCCGGCCGTCGATCTGCGGCAGTAGCCAATGCACCGGCCTCAGTGGAACCGTGCATCGGCTAGATTCCGCTGCATGCCTGACAACTCGCCCCTGCTGGCCAGCAAAATACCTTCCTCGACGCGAATCGAGGACCTCGCGGTGGTAACGATGAACGGCGATCCCCTGGTCGTCTGCGTGGATGTGTCCTACCGCGTGTGGACCTGGGATCCGTTGCGGGATGTCTGGCGGCAACGGCCACTGCCGTTCGGATACGACCAAGACATCATCGACGACTACCCCGATGCCGAAAACCAGATCGACCAGGTGGCGGTGACCGTTGCCGGCGGGCGCGTGGTGCTGGCCGCCGGTCACGACGAACAGCCCGTCTCCTTCTGGGACTTGGAAACCGGTGAGCTGCTTCGCCGCGCAACCCTTGGCGAGGACGACTACCTTGGGGCCGTCGCCACCGTGCGGGGTCCGGGGCCGGCCCGGTTCGTGTCCTCGGGACACAACTCCGATGTCCTCCTGCTGTGGGAGGAGCCCTTCGACTCCTGGACACTGCTTGCGGAGGACGTGCACGTCTGGAGTCTCGCCACCGCGGAGATCAACGGCCGCTCACTGGTCGCCGGAGCCGATGGATCGAGCGTGTTGGCCTGGGATCTCGCCCGACCCGACCGGAAGCAAGTATTCAACACGACCGAGTCGACTTGGGCCGTCTCGTGGTCCCGCGTCGAGAACCGACCTGTGGTGGTCGCGGCGGCCGATCCCGGGCAACTGTGGGTCTGGGAACTGCCCGACACGGCCGAAGACCGCGAACATGAGGACGACGCGATCAAGCCGCGGTACGAGCCGATCAACGGCCATGACGGCCGGATCGAAGCGGTGGACACCGCCATGGTCGGCGGCCGGCCCTTGGCGGTGACCGGATCCGAGGATGCGACCGTGCGCGTCTGGGACCTGGCCGAAGGCGTCGCGGTCGGCGGCCCACTGGTCGACCACGAAGGCCGCGTGCTGGCCGTAAAGACCGCAGTGCTGCGTGGCCGCGATGTCGCGCTCAGCGCCGGCCAGGACGGCGTGATACGCGTTTGGGGTCTGCCCACATGATCACGAGCCGCCCCAAGTACCCCTACTTGGGGAGCTGCGCCGACGTGCGGTACGGATGGTCGGTGAAGTCCGTCTGATGACCTAGCGGATCAAGCAGATCAACCATGTGCGTCTGCACCGGCCCGCCCAGCCAAGTACTGATCCAGCGCAGTCAGTTAGGAAAAGGGAACGTAGGGAACCATTCGCGGACGGGGCACGGTAACCGCAACGGGAACGGTGCGCTTCTCGGGTTTCATCCAATTTCGTTCAGTTCCGGGCGAGTTGATGTGATCATGCGGTTTCGGGTCGTCCCTGCTATGGAGCGGGTCCCGTTATCTCCCCATCAGCCTCACCATCCTGACCCGCGCGGCGCGACGACACGGACACGACCTGCGGCGTAGTGCCCGAGTGACGACGATCCGCTCACGTTCGCCGTCGATTACGTCCGCGTCCACCGGAAGTCACGCCCCGCCACGCGAAGCCCCACCGCGGTCACCGACCCGGTCCTCGCGTACGAGCCCCGAGGCAGCCGGAGTTCCAATACCGCGGTGGGGTTTCGCGGCCCGTGTCTTTTCGAGGTCGAGGGTGGGCGGCGATCCCGCCCGCGTTCACCCGGCGTGCTCCGGTCGACCCGTCCCCGTCGAGATGGCGCCACGGGCTACCGGTCGACGGTGTCGAGCGCGTCGAGTGAGTCCAGGTCCACCAGGGCGTTGGTTGTGCGTTCGATGACGCTGAGGCTGGTTTCGGATGGTTGCATCTTCGGTTGGAGGGGGCCACGTCCGATCGTGTACAACCAGGCGAAGCAGGGATAGAACGTCTGACGACGGTAGGCGAGCCACGCGGCGTCGAAGTCCGGTGCCTTGACGCCGGCCGTTTCGAGCTTCTCCAGGTAGAGGCTCAGCAGATCCTTTTCCCAACTGCGCCGGTCCTCCACCGCCAGCGCGGTGGTGACGGTGTAGGTGTAGTCGAAGGCCCAGTTCCCCCGCATGACGACCTGCCAGTCGGTGAAGCCCATCCGGCCGGCGGAGGTGACGTATGTGTTGCCGACATGGCCGTCGCCGTGCAAAAGGGTCTGCGGGCCCTCGTCGGCGACCCGAAGCGACGCTTCGAGCCCTGCATAGAGAGAGTCGAACAAGGGTGTCAGCGCGTCCGGAATCACGGCCGCGGCTCGTTCCGTGCCGACTTTGGAGCGCTTCCGCATCTGGATCAGCCGATCCAGATTGTGGAAGTGATCACTGGGTTGCTTCAACCAGGAGGCGTGCTCGGTGAGTTCGGGGGCCTCCCAGTAACGCGCGTGCCAGGTGGCCATACTCGCGACCAAATCCTCGATTTGCGGGCGCGAGATGGGCGTTCGGGGCGTGCAGAAGGTGGCCCCCTTGGTCTCGCCGAGGTCTTCCATCAGCACGATCGACCGTCCGGACGCCTTGTCGGCGGCTCCGTGGTATCCATGCGGCGCCTCGATGTCGAGATCGTTCCGCAGGTGCTTGAAGAACCCGGGTTCTCCTTCGAGGACATCCGCCAGTCCCAGCGTCAGGCGCTGGGTGAAGGAAGCGGTGGTCTTCGCGAAAAGTGTCTCCGGAAGCCCGGCACGGCCGCCCGCCTCGTTGTAGGCGACGTGGATGCGCAGGCGGGTGGACGTACCGCTGGTCGCGTCCTCGACCCGGAACGACTCGATCGCCGTGCCGGGATGCCCCTCACACAGGACCGCCGTCAACCATTCCCTGGTGATCTGTCGGCCGAAGACCGGCACATCGGTCGGCCCGTTCACACGTGGCGACGAGATTCGCTCCAGGAGGAAGTGGCGACCGTAGCGCAGAACTCCCTTGGCCATGTCGAGGGCGGGACTACCGGCGTGTGTTCGGGGTGCCATGAGCGTCCTTTGCGAGATCGGGTCGGGCTGATGCCGTGGTCGGCGGGTGGCGTCGACATCGGGACGACTGGGCCGTGGCGGTCCACACGGCGGGTGCGAAGGCACCGTCGGGCAACGGGACTTCACCGTGATCGAGAACCCTCCGGCGACGGCCGGCCGGAAATCGACTCACGATCCGCGGATTCGGGCAACCGTGGCCGATGGCTCCACCGGGACGTGCAAGGGGTGCGGTCGGCCCGCAACGCCGTGACCGAACCCGTCCGTGAACCCGCCCGAAGCCACCCTGCGGCCCCGGGCGTTCGCCACGCCGGCGGCAGACTATCCAGAACATCTCGTCGAAAAAACGCAGAGGTACGAAATGCGCCGGCGCTGTCCGAAACACGAACGCTGTGGCTCAATTGTGGCGCGTCGCCACGCGGCTGTGATCAACTTTGCCGGCAGGCGCCACGGGTTATCCACACGGCCCGGCGGCTTCGGCTTGCGATGCGGTACGACGATGAGCCCGGTTCTTCCAGAGGAAGGACAGTCTGCCCGAGGCATGGAGAACCAGACGGGGGCGGTGCGACACGACTCCCGCGCCCATCCGGGTTCACCACGTCGGACAGCGGATTCGCGACTTGTCCATGGCAGCTCGGCAACCGCCCTAGCCCCACGAAGAGAGCATGAACCTACTCAATCGGGCGCACGGCCCGCGGAACCGAACCAGGCGCCGCGCGTCGATCCGCACGCTTCTGATAGTGCTCACGGTCATCCCCTCCCTGACGTTGTTGCTGTTGTGGGGCTTCACAACGCAGCGCTTGTGGAAACAGAGCGACAACCTCAACAACCAGTACAAGCTCTCTCAACGGGCGGGATTCCCCACGCTCCTGGTCCTGGGGGCACTGCAGGAAGAACGGCGGCTCAGTGCCGCGTGGCTCACCGCGCCTGACGATCCGCGGACCCTCGGGGCCCTCAAAACCCAACGGGCGCAGACCGATTCGGTCGCGGCACGATTCGAGACGCTCGCCCGGAAGGGATTGCCGGACTCCCTCGGCGACGTCCGGCGACATGCGAACACGATCCGCAGTGCCCTGTCGCTGCTGCCGGAGGCGCGCTCCCGCATCGATGCCCGCCAAGGCGGGCAGACCGACCTGCTGCGCTTCTACGACAATGGCGTGAATCTGCACGTCACGATGTTCAACGCGTTCACGTATCTCGACGACGGCCCGTTGGTCTTCCTGTCCCAGATGCCGGTCAACGCCTTCCGCGCCGACGAGATGATCGCGCGCGAAGACGTGCTGCTGATGTACTCGCCGAGGAACGGCGTCATGCCGGCCGCGGACTACGCCGAGTTCCTCCAAGCCGTGGGCAGTCGACGCACGTTGTACGACCAGATGCTGACGTTCACGCCCAAGGACCTTCGAGACGCGTTCGTCGCGATCACCCAAACTCCCGCCTGGGAGCGGATGGTCGCCGCCGAAAACTCGATGATGACCGCGCGTCCGGTCGTCTCCGGGAAAGAGCAGGGGTTCACCGTTCCGGTACGGGCGGCCGAGTGGCGCGCGGCCATGGACGAAGTGAACGCGGCACTCGACCGGTTCGCCAATCAAACAGCGCTGCGGGCCAACGGCGTCAACAAGGACAGGGCCGACGAACTGGAGCTCACCGCACGGCTGGTGGCGGTCCTCGGACTCCTCGCGGTGGTTGTCGTGGCGGTTCTCTGCTGGCGCATCACCCGCTCGCTGCGCCGCCGACTGCTCAGCCTCCGGTCCGCGACCGTGGAACTCGGCGAGGAGCGCCTGCCCATCGTCGTCGAACGGCTCCGCCGCGGGGAATCGATCGAGGAGGCCCGCGCGGCTGCGGGCGGCGCCGAACTTCCCTACGGCAACGACGAGATCGGTCAAATCGCGCACGCGTTCAAGGCGACCGAGCGGGTCGCTCTCGACAGCGCCGAGCAACTCGCCCACGAACGTCAGGGCTATGCCAAGGTCTTCTACAACGTCGCCCTGCGCACCCAATCCCTGATCAGTCGTCAGCTCAGTGAACTCGACGGCATGGAACGACGCCACCAGGATCCCGACGTACTCAAGGACCTGTTCACCCTCGATCACCTCGCCACCCGCGTCCGCCGGTACGAAGAGAACCTCGTCATCCTGAGCGGGCACCAACCGCGACGTCGGTGGAGCAAGTCGGTGCCGGTGATCGACGTCGTGCGCAGCGCGCTCGGCGAGATCGAGGACTACGAACGGGTGACGGTCACCGCGGACGCCGGCACCGCCCTCGCCGGGCCGTCGGTGGGAGCGGTGGTCCACCTCCTCGCGGAACTGATCGAGAACGCCATTTCCTTCTCGCCGCCGAAGACGCCCGTGCAAATCCGTGCGTCCAGCGCCGCCAAGGGCGTCGTGATCGAGATCGAGGATCGTGGTCTCGGCATGTCCGACACCGAATTCGACGCGATCAACGCGAACTTGGCCAATCCGGCTCCGTTCGAGGTGGTGGCGCTCGCGAAGGACGTGCGCATCGGCCTGTTCGTCGTCGCCCAACTCGCCGCGCAGCACGACATCACGGTGACCCTGCGCAGTTCACCCTACGGAGGGACCCTCGCCATCGTGTTTCTCTCCGGAGAACGGAACGTCGAACCGTCGCCGGAACCGGGTGACGACGAGGCCGGCAAGCGCGAGGAATCGGGGCCCGAACCGAGCAGTGCCCGGGGCGAGATCGACGTCGCCGAGTCGTCCCAGGACGCCCCGGCGACCGTGCTCGAACCGCCCTCCTCGCCGCAGCGACAGACCGTCACCGTGATGCCCGCGCGGGGCGAGGAAGAACGGCCCTCGGGGCGCAGACCCCTACCACGGCGAGTACCCCAGGCAGACCTGCCCGCACCGCTGCGGGGGGAGGCCCCGGTAC
Source organism: Embleya sp. NPDC025285 (assembly GCF_055558835.1). Taxonomy (NCBI): domain Bacteria; kingdom Bacillati; phylum Actinomycetota; class Actinomycetes; order Kitasatosporales; family Streptomycetaceae; genus Embleya; species Embleya sp. NPDC025285. The sequence continues at coordinate 28,278 of NZ_JBVHLU010000064.1, read as the reverse complement.
CGGAACCGGCGAAGGAGCCACGCGAGTCGACCCCGAGGTCCCCCGAATCGGCAGCCGCGATGGTCAGCGCCTTCCGGACCGCGTCCGAACGCGCCCGCGCGGGACACCAGGCCCCACAAGTAGTCCGTACGGACGCCGCGCCGGCGTCGGACGGAGATCCGATCGACAGCACATCGGCGATTGAGGAACCACGATGAGCCAGCCCACGACCGCCACGAACAGCCGACTCGACTGGCTGCTGACAGACCTGGTCAAGCGCGTTCCGCGGACCAGGCACGCCGTCGTCCTGTCCGAGGACGGCCTGATGATCAGCCAATCCGAGACGTTCGGACGCGACGACGCGGAACAGCTCGCCGCCGCCACCTCGGGACTGCAGAGTCTGGCGCGGAGTATCGGACGGGGGTTCCAGGGCGGAGCCGTCTCCCAGACGCTCATCGAGATGGAGGACGCCTTCCTCTTCGTCACCTGTGCCGGCCGCAGCGCACATCTGGCCGTTCTCGCGGACAGCGACGCGGACGTCGGCATCGTGGCCTTCGAGATGAACACCCTGGTACAGAAGGTCGGTGAATTCCTCGGCACGGCTCCTCGGGACGACGCCGACGACCCGTCGAGAGGTGGGCCTGGGTGACCGACCTCACCGAGCCGGCCTGGGATGACGAGGCCGGACCGCTGGTCCGTCCCTTCACCTTGACGCAAGGACGCACCCGGGCCGCCCGGGACGACCTGACGCTCATCACCTTGGTGACGACCGTCGAGAAGGACGCCGAAGGAGCCGCGGAACGCCGGGAGTTGTACCCGGAGCACCTCGCGATCCTGCGCATGTGCCGTGAGCCTCAGGCCGTTGCGGAGATCGCCGCGCGTATCGACCTGCCGGTCAGCATCGCGAAGGTGATCATCGACGACCTGTTCGACGCCGGACACGTCCACGTCCGCCCACCGGTCGCCATGGCCCGGATCCCCGACCTCGAAATACTCAGGAAAGTGCGTGATGGTCTCCGCAGACTATGACCCGGGCGGCGGGGGTGTCCCCGCGAACGCAGCCGCCGTCAAGATCCTCGTATCGGGCGGCTTCGGCGTCGGCAAGACGACACTCGTCGGCTCGATCAGCGAGGTCCCGCCGTTGCGCACCGAGGAGGTGATGACCTCGGCGAGTGCATGTGTCGATGACCTCGAAGGCATCGAGGAGAAGGTCACCACCACGGTCGCACTCGACTTCGGTCGTATCACCGTCAACGACGACCTCGTGCTCTACCTCTTCGGCACACCCGGCCAAGAGCGCTTCTGGTCCATGTGGAACGACCTGGCGGTCGGTGCGCTCGGCGCGGTCGTCCTGGTCGACTCGCGTCGGCTGGGAACCAGCTTCGGCAGTATCGACTTCTTCGAACGCCGCGGTATTCCCTTCGTCGTGGGGATCAACAACTTCCACGGCCGGATGGAGTACACCGAGGACGAGATCCGCGAGGCGCTGAGCCTGAATCCTCGGGTGCCGAGCATGGTCTGTGACGTCCGCCGCCGGGATTCCTGCCGTGACCTGCTGCTCACCTTCGTCGAGCACATGATGGCCGAGGCCGGCGCCCCCGGGTAGGCCGCCACGACGGCTTCGCCCGCCGTCCGAAGACTTCGGACGGCGGGCGAAGCCGCGAGCGGCGTCACCGCCCCGAGGCAGGTGTGGAGGCCCGACCGTTGGTCCACCGGCACGACCTCGGCGCCGACGATCTCGCGTGGTCCGTCGTGGGGAGCCACCGTAAGGGTGAGAAGCTCAGCACTCATCACGGGATCCTGGAACAGACGAAACGCGTGCGGGATCGACTCCGTCGCGCCGGCGTCGTGCCGACCCCGCCCGCGTGCCCGCGCCGGCGTCCGGGCTCGTGTGCACGCGCCGGTGCACAGCCGGACGTTCAGCCGAACGCGAGGCTGCCGGCTCGGACACCGTCGGAGGGCGCCCGGGTACGTTCGCCTCGGCATCTTCGTCGGCCGGGGCGGCCTCGGTCACAACCTCTCGAGCACGAACATCGCCAGAGGCGGGGTGACCTCGGGGCCCCAGTCGAAGGTGCCCAGATCCTCGCCGTCCGTTCCGACGAGGTCTCCGTCGATGGCGATACCGAACAGATAGGGGCCCTTCCGAAAGACGACGTCACCGGAGACCAGAAACGCGTCATCGGCGCCGAAGGTGCGGCGTAGGTCCTTGAAGATCGAATCGTATTTCGACGACCGAGACTTGCGTTCCGCGTAGTCGGCCGCGAGAACCGGCTCCGTGTTGACGTCGAGGAGGTTGAGGTCGAGCTTGATCGGGTCCTTGACCGGATCGGCGGCCTGTCCCGTCTTCACCGCGAAGTGGCAGGTGTTGTTGTGCACGACCGGGCGGGGATCGTCCTTGTCCGCCGGTACCACTTCGCCGGTTGCGATCACCTCCGTGGCCCCGGGTATGGCCGCCTTGACCTCCGCGGCCTTCAGGAGCATGCAGGCGTCGGGCCAGGTCGACGGATCGTTGACGACCGGCGTCCAGGGGCCGGTGCGCTGCGGCTCCGGGGCGGCGGTCGTGGGCGCGCCGCCCGGCGCGGACGGTGCGGCCGAGGAGGTCGCGCCGGTCGTGGGCACGGCTGCCGGCGGCGATGCGGGATCCGGGTCCGAGTCGTCGCCGATGACGATCACGGCGACGGCGGCGATGACGCCGACCGCCACGGTGGCAGCGAGTCCGACGACCAGGCCACGCCGACCGCGCGGCGGAGGGGCGGGCGGCTGCGGCGCACCCGGATGGAACCCGGCCGGCGTCGGCTGCCAAGGCGGACCCGAATAGATCCCCGGGGGCGGAGTAGGCGGACTCATGCCGGGCTGGGGCCCGCCCGGTGGAGGCGTCTCGGGCCGCGGTGGCCGTCCGGGGTAATCGCCGGACATGGATGGACCTCCCGGACCTGAACGAACAGTGCGCAACAACCATGATCGTTGGCGGACATCCGGTCAAGCAGGGCGGTTCCGGGCGTGCGGAATACGGATGAGAACGCGCAAACGGGCCTTTGGAGGTGGTCGAGACGACTGTCTCACCGTCCCACGACGCTGATTCGCCGGTCGGGTGAGGTGCCACGAAGGTTCCGGACAGGGATCCGACAGGAGTACCAGGCGGCTCGGCCGAGCCGACGGCGTCTGTGCGTACGGCCCGACACCACGGCGTGGACCTCGCGGGCAGAGCGGCCTGGATGGGAGGAGTTCGAGTGGTCGTCCTCGCGAGGTTCTTCGGATCGCCGCGCGGCCGTCGAGGCCGACGCAGCCTTCGTGCGTCGCGGCGGAGCGGCCGCAAGTCGGGAATCCCCGCCGGAGGTTCGGCTCGCCTTTCGGCAGAACGGGATATGCGCGCCATGTCTTGGTTCGGGCGTCTGCGGCCGGGCTTTCGCCGATGGTCATCCCTCGTCGTGGTCTCCGGGGGCCCGCTCCGGGAACCGCCGCCGGTGCGGTGCCGTCCATCCGGACATCGACGTCGATACGGCTTCGGCCCGGGTCGACGATGCGAATACCCCACACAAGTCACACAGGGGTCGGAGCGGGGGGCCCGGTCCAGTCGGCGGTTTCCGCGAGGGGGGTCCTGCGGACGACTGGGCGGGATCCGGCACGGCCTGAAGTCCACCCGGCGCGCGCGTGCGCGGGGTATCGAAGCTTTGGGAAACGCGGGGATCCGGAGACAGAATGCGTTATCGACAGGAACAGCCCTATCAGTCGTATCCGCAGCAGATGCCGCCGCCCGGGGGCGAGCGCAGACGCGAGGAGGGACACGGCAGGCTCATGCTGGTCCTCACACTGGTGGGTACGCTCGCGACCGTGCTCAGTGTGCTGGTCGCGCTGGGCATCGGCCCGCTCGACGTGACGGGCGACGGCGGGAGCGGGGGAGGGGTCGACAACCCGCGTGCCGGTGGGGACTCGGGTCTCAGGGACGACGGCAAGCCGGCGCAGACGGGCGCGGCGTACGTCGAGACGGTGAACAGGATCTGTGGCGACAAGATCGACGGCATCACGCGACGGGTCACCGAACTCAACCAGGCCGTCGCCGATCAGGACCTGAACGCGGTCGGTCTGAGTCTGTCCCAGGCAAGTACGGAACTTGCCGCGTTGACGACGCGCATCAAGGGCGTTGCCTTGCCGACCGACCCGAACGAGGCGCGCCCGCTGCGGGAATGGCGGGACCTGTACCAAGCCAACGCCGAGGCGATGAGCAAGGCCTCCAGCGAATGGCAGGACGGCAGCTACGAAGTCGCGAGCGCCACGTTGGAGGGCGCGCCGAGCGCGGCGGCGGACGCGAAGGGGGACGAGGTGCGCATCTCCTGCCCGTGACGCCCGTGCCGTGCTGCGGACGGTGCGGTCGGCGTGATGAGGGGTGCCGGGGCCGGTGGCCGCCGGTCTACGTCAACCCGGCCCCGGCGCGGGTGGTTCACCGACCCACGGGCCCCGGCGGTAGGAGCGGGAGAACCGCTCCTTCCGTCACCGGTGAACGCTCGCCGCCGCGTACCGATGCCGTTCTGCCGAACGCATCGAGTTGTACGCGGACACACGGGGGTCGCCGGCCGGCGGCACGGCAGAGCGGGGACTACACGCGGCGGAGCGGGCGGGCCGGGGTCACGTGCCGCAGGTGGACGAGGATGTCGACCCACTCGGCCAGGGATCCTCCCGTCATGTGGTGGGCGGTGTCGTGGGCCGGGTCGTGGCGCGGTCCGACGACCCGGGTCTTGGCGGTCCGGGCGAGCCAGTCGGCGACCGGGTGCGGGGGTTCGCGTGAAGGCCGGCCCCGACGAGGCGGACCGGATCGTCCGGGTGGGCCTGGTTGAACGCGCGCATCCACCGGAGGAGGGCCAGTGTTCAAGTCCAGTAGAGGTCAAGCACCGCGTCAGCCTTCCGCTACGGGAACGATGGACGGCCGGCGGGGTGTCCGGCCGCGTCGTCGACGCCGTTGCCGGCCGCTCTTGCTTGTCAGATGAGGAGTAGTCGGCACCATGTGTCGGCGAGCCATTGTTCGAACCTTTCGGGTGGCCAGCGGCGGTCCTCGACCAGCAGGCAGTAGAACTCGGGCGAGTTGGTGGCCCAGATGACGTCGGCCACCTCGTCCGGGTCGAGTTCGGGTCGCAGTTGTCCGGTGGCTGCCAGGTCGCGGGCGAGCAGTCGCATGTTGTCCGCGCGGCGCAGGGTGATGTCCTGCCAGATCCTGGCGACTTCGGGGGGTCCGGTGCGGGCGACGCGCAGCAGCGGTGCGAGTCGGGCGTGCATCTCCCGGATGGCCCGTGCGTAGCGGCGAAGTTTGCGGGCCGCGTCCGGCTCGGCGCGCATCTCGCGCACGTAGTCGCGTCGAGCCGCGGGAACGGCGTCGTCGGTGCCGGAGACGGCGGCCTCCACCAGGTGCAGGAACAGCGCGGGTTTGCGGCCGGCGACCGTGTAGACGGTGTCGACCGCGACGCCCGCGGACTCGGCGAGTTGCGCCATGGTGGTCGCCGCGTAGCCGTGTTCGACGAACAGCCGCGTGGCCGCGTCCAGGATCGCGCGACGGGTCTCCTGCGCCGCCGCTCGGCGGCGGCTGGTGTCGTATTGCCTCTTGTGCTCTCTGTCCACACGGTCGATGCTAATCGTATTCATCCGAAAGAGCTTCGGTTGAATATGAGGGATGTGGTTCCGTGACGTACGCGTTCACCTTCGAGGTGCCGATCGACCCGGCCACCTACGCACGCATCAAGGAGGCGTTGGGGTCGGAGAAGCCCCCCGGGCTGGTGGCCCACCTCGTCCACCGCACACCGGGCGGGCTGCGGTACACGGATGTCTGGGAGTCGGAGGCCCACTGGAGGAGGTTCGCCGGGGAGCGCCTGCATCCGGTCGTGGATCGTGTGGTCACCGCGGCGCTGGGTTTCCGCCCCCCCGAGCCTGTGGTCGAACACCTGGAGATGGTCGACGCCTGGATCGGCGACTGACACTCGCCGACAGCGGCAGCGACCGCCCGCCAAGGCTGGCCCCGCTTCACGACCCCGCTCGGGACCTCGACGAAGCCGCCCACAAACTGGTCGCGAAGATCGGCCCGGCCAACCCGGCCGACGACATCGCCCTGCTTCTGGCGCGGGTACGAACCGTGGCCTCCCGTGACGTCGCGGCCTGGGAGATCCCCGCCGATCCGGCCGCCGTCGCCGGTGCGCGTGAGCTGGTCACCCGACAACTCACCGCGTGGGGGCTGGAGGACGCGGCCTTCACCACCGAACTCGTCGCCAGCGAACTCGTGACCAACGCGATCCGCTACGCCGGCGGGCCGGTGGTGCTACGCCTGATCCGCGACAAGATGCTCGTGTGCGAGGTGTCCGACCCCAGCAACACCCAGCCCCGGCTGCGGCGTGCCAAGTGGAGTGACGAAGGCGGGCGAGGCCTGTTCCTGGTCGCCCAACTCACCACCCGGTGGGGCAGCCGCTACGGCCCCACGGGGAAGACCATCTGGACCGAGCAACCCCTGGGCGGCATCATGCCGTAAGGGCAGCCGTGGCCCCGGTGCGCGCCGTGTCCCGCGCCCTCGCCCTGCGAATCCCGGCTCGCCCCCCACCGACATCGACGTCGGCGTTCTGCCGGTGGCCGCGCGAGTGCTCGGACGCGTCTGGGACATGGGGGCCGGACGGCGGGCCCGGCTCTGGTCCGCGGTGCCGTCGGAGACCATTCCCCGTCGGGTTTGGTAGGTGGTTCCGGCGTTACGGCTCCACCCGGATTCCGCACCGAGTGCTCGCGGGAAGGGCTGTTCATCCGTGGGTTCGGCATCCGCCGACGTTCGAACCGGGGCATGTCCGATCAGGTCGGCGTTTCTCCCGCGGCCGCCCGGCGGCTCAGTGTCGCCTCCATGGCGGCGGTGACGTATTCGAGCAGTTCCGCCAGTTCCGAGCGCTGGCGGCCGGAAAGGCCGCTGAGGACCTCCTGCATGAGCGCGTAGCGGTCGCGCTGGATCCGGCGGCTGATGCGGCGACCCGCGGCGGTGGCCTGGACGATGACGTACCGCCGGTCGCCCTCGTCCGGCCGCCGTTCGGCCAAGCCGAGTTTGAGGAGGCGGTCGGTCGTGCGGCTGGCCGCGCCCCGGTCGATGTCGAGTGCCTCCGCGAACTCGTGCATGCGCCACTCGGGCCGCGACGCGAGGGTTTCCAGCGCGTCGACCTGGGTGGGAGTGAGTTCCTTTCCGCCGGAGCCGTACAGCGAATGCGCCAGCTCGGCGTGTGCCGGGCTGCGGGAGAACTGCTGGATGGCCCGGATCACACGGTCGCCGGAATCCTCGCCGCCGGCGTCCGCGGCGGCGGGTTCGGCCGGGGGTCGGGAAGCGTTCGGTGTGCTGCGGGCACGGCGATCAACCATGGCAGAACGGTACCGGTTGACCGGTGATTCCCCTGGTCCGAGGTGCCTGTTCACATTCAAGGAATGCCTAGGGCAACTCTTGCCTTAGGCATCTACTCCGGATACGTTGCGGGCAAGGAACGGGCGAGGCCGTCGGGGATTCCCCGGCGTTCCGCAGGCTCGCAGAGACGCCGCGGCACGCCGGAGGACCCGCCGGTCGTCGTGGACGTCATGGCGGCCACCACAGACCACCGTCCGGGCGCGGTGCGCACCCACCTCCGGCGAACCCACCTCCGGCGAACCCACCTCCGGCGAACCCACCTCCGGCGCACCGACCTCCGGCGCACTCACCTCCGGCGCGTCCGGCGCCGAACGCAACGACCGGGAGAACAGACATGAGTACCAACGACATCGCCGTGCGCGGTGGGAGGGTCGTCGACGGCACCGGCGGACCTTCGCGCCGCGCCGACATCGGCATCCGCGACGGGCGCGTCACCGAGATCGAGGACACCGTGACGGGCCGGCACGAGATCGACGCCACCGGGCGCCTCGTCGTGCCGGGCTTCCTCGACATCCACACCCACTACGACCCGCAGGTCCTGTGGGACGGGCTCCTGACGCCGTCGTCGTGGCACGGGGTCACCGCAGTCGTGGCCGGCAACTGCGGCTACAGCCTCGCCCCCGCCCGTCCACAGGACCGCCGTTCGCTGCTCGGCACGCTGGAGATGGTCGAGGACATGCGCGGCGCGACCCTCGCGGCCGGGGTGGCATGGGACTTCGAGACCTACCCCGAATACCTGGACGCCGTGCGGCGGCGCGGGACGGCGATCCACTTCGGGGGATTCGTGGGGCATACCGCCGTCCGCACGTACGTGATGGGCGAGGGGGCGTACGAACGCCCCGCCACCGACGACGAACTCGCCCGAATGCGCGCTGTCGTCGCCGACGCGCTCCGCGGCGGCGCTCTCGGATTCTCCAGCGACCGCGCCGGCTTCCACCTCGGCGACGGCGGCCGCCTGGTCCCGTCCATGGTCGCCACCCAGGAGGAGGTCGAAGCGCTCGCGTCCGTCACCGCCGAGGTCGGCCTCGGCATCGTGCACATCGCGACCGGGGAGAACTACCGCTGGGTGTACGACTTCCAGCGCCGCCTCGGCCGCCCGCTGACCTGGACGTCGATCCTCACCTACCCGGAGGGAACGGCCTCCCGGGCGCCGTACCGGGACAAGCTCGCCGATCATCTACGGGGCCGCCGTGACGGCGCGGACGTCTGGGCGCAGGTCACCTGTCGACCCATCACCCAGGAGTTCTCCGTCGCCGAGCCGACCTCCTTCTACGCGCTGCCCGCGTTCGCCGACCTGGTCGCCGTGCCCGTCGACCGCCGCGACACCGTCTTCCAGGACCGGACCTGGAGGGCGCGTGCCTGGGACGAGTTCGAGAGCGGCCGGTGGCTCGACCCGCGCTGGCAGACCATCACGGTCACACACTCGCCCTCGCGCCCGGACCTGGTCGGCGCGCCGGTCGCGGCGATCGCCGCCGAACGCGACACCACGCCCTTCGACGTCATCTGCGACCTCGCCCTCGACGACGCTCTGGCGAGCCGCTTCACCGTCACCTTCGCCAACGACGACAAGGACGGCGTCACCACACTCATCCGCGGCGAAGGCTGCATCATGGGCCTGTCCGACGCCGGAGCGCACGTCGGACAGATCTGCGACGCCGTCATGCCCACCGACTTCCTCGCCAACTGGGTCCGCGACCGCGACGTCCTGCCGCTCGAACACGGCATCCACAAACTCACCGGGGAGATCGCCGACGTGCTCGGCGTCGACCGCGGACGGCTGCGCCCAGGGGGCCACGCCGACCTCGTCGTTGTCGACTACGACGCCCTTTCCCCGGGCCCGACCCGACGGGTGCGCGACCTGCCCGCCGACGGAGAACGCCTCATCGCCGACGCGCCCACCGGACTCGACCACATCCTCGTGGCCGGCGTCGCGATCCGCGAGCACGGCACGCAGGTCACCGACCGCTTGGACCGCCTGCCCGGCACCATCCTGCGCAGCGGCGCCCGGGACGCGGAGTGAGCACGATGCCCTGCGACCGCTCGGCCCCCATCACGATCCGCGTCACGGACACGGACCGGTCCAGCCGCTTCCACCGGGACAACCGCCGCGTCACCGAAGCGCGCGAACCGACCATCGACCGCTCGCACTCGTTCGAGGAACACGGCATCACCGGCGCGACGCCGCACGCCCTCTTCCTCCGCCGCGACGGCGCGGTCGTTGAACTCGACGGCCACGCGGCCCCGCTCGGCACCCCCATCAGCGCGCCCTGATCACCGCACCCCGAATCTCCGGAGGCATCCCATGGCCGACCTGCTCGAACGCATCCTCGCCTACGCCGGTCCGAAGGGCGACCTCGTGCTGCGCGGCGAAGTCCCGACCGGCACGAACCGATTCCACATCATCTCGGTCGACGACCATCTCATCGAAACCCCCGACCTGTTCCGCGACCGCGTGCCCGCGCGCATGCGAGACGCCGCGCCGCACCTCGAACGCGACGCGGCAGGCAACGACTGGTGGGTGTTCGACAACGAACGCGTCCCGCTGCTCGGCTCCGACGCCATCCGCGGCTGGGAAGCGGGCAAGGGCTACCTCGGCCCGGTCAACTTCGACGAGCTGCACCCCGCGACATACGACGCGGGCGAACGCGTACGCCACATGGACGCCGCCGGCATCGCCGCACAACTCAACTTCCCGTCGGCGCCGTTCGGCTTCGCCGGACGACGTTTTCTCACCATGAGGGAGCACGACCTGGGGCTCGCTTCCCTGCGGGCCTACAACGACTGGCTGCTCGACGCCTGGATCACTCCGTACCCCGAACGATTCATCGCCTGTCAGCTCCCTTGGCTCGGCGACCCCGAACTCGCCGCCGCCGAGGTCCGGCGCAACGCCGAACGCGGCTTCGTCGCCGTCACGTTCAGCGAGAACCCGGAGCGTCTCGGGCTGCCGTCCCTGTACAGCGACGCGTGGGATCCGTTCTTCCGCGCGTGCGAGGAGACCGGCACGGTCGTGAACCTCCACGTCGGTTCGTCCTCCGAGACGATCGTCCCCTCCCGCGACTCGACGGCCGCGGTCCTGGGCGTGCTGTTCCCGATCAACTCGATGGCGACCGCCGCCGATTGGCTCTTCGCCCGCATCCCGGTGCGCTTCCCGGATCTCAAGATCGCCTTGTCCGAGGGAGGTATCGGATGGGTGCCGATGTTCATCGACCGCATCGAGTTCATGGGCCGCGACCTCGACTACCGCGCCGACTTCGGGACCCACTCGCCCGTCGACTACCTGCGCCGCAACTTCTGGTTCACCGTGCTCTCCGACCCCGCGACCATGCGGCTGCGGCACCTCATCGGTGTCGATCACATCATGGTCGAAACCGACTACCCGCACCCCGACTCCACTTGGCCGGACAGCCAGGAAGTCCTCGCTCGGCAGTTCGCCGGCGTTCCGGACGAGGAGGTCGAGCGCATGACTCACGGAAATGCCGCGGCGCTCTACCGGCACACCGTCGCAACGCCCTGACCCGGCTGCTGCGCGAGGTGCGCTGAACGGGCAACCGGCTTCTCTTCATCCGCTTGTGCCGCGTTTCACCGACCTGGCGGCGGCGATCGAGGTGGGGGCGCGGGCTGTGCGGGGTAGGCCGGCGGCGGGCCCGCCGAGGCGGTGGGCCAGGAAGGACCGAGTGCCGAAGATCTGTTTCGGTGCGTTCGGCGACGTCGGCCGGACGCGTGAATCACTTCGTTCGGCCCGCATACGGACGGCGCCGACCAGGGGGTCCGTGTTCGGCGTCCCCGTAGCGTGGGCGCCTATGGGTCCGAGCGTGCCGGTCGGGATGCCACGGCCGAGGCCCGGTCGCCCCTCCAGCCCATCCATACGAGATGGCGGTCGCTGCGACACGGGAAGTGTCGGCTTGCCGCTCGCCCCCCGAGGCCGGTGCGTTGTTGTCAGGGGGTTGTGTCAGAGTCTGGGCATGCTCGAGATCATGGTGGGGACGGAGAGCGGGCGGCGGTACGTCCGTGTGTCCGCCGAGGACTTGGCGGAGTTGGTTCGGCGGATCGGCGGTGACGGTGATCGATTCCTGGTGGTCCAGCGGGTGCCCGACCTGCCGGATGTCTTCGCTCAGGTCTGGCACGCGGCCGGCGGGGACTACACGCTGGAGCACCGCGACGGCGCCGCCGACCGGCACTTCCAGGTGACGGTCGCCAATCCCGAGGCCGTGATCGCGGCAATGACCGGCTGGGCCCGCAAGGAGTCCGGCTGGGACGCCGGTCTGGCCTGGGCGGTGCTGGACATGGGTCCGTCGTGTGAGGTGCCGCCGCTCGACCTGGATGAAGGCGATTACGAGCTGTTGGAGAGGCGGGTGCGCGAGGAACTGGTCGGTGGCTACGCCTCCCGCGCTGAACTGGCGGAACTCGCCGAGGAGTACCTGGTCACCAAGGATCGCCGTCCCGTTTCGCGTGAACAGGGGGCGGCATTGGCCGATCGGTTGTGGTTGGAGCGCGTCGCGGAGCAGGCCGAGTGGCAGGGCGAGACCGACCCGGAACGGCTTGCCCGCGCGTTCGCCGTCCTTCAGCAGGCCGGCATCACCGCCCGTGAGCACTTCACCTGCTGCCGCACCTGCGGCGACTCCGAGATCGGCGGCGAAAGCGGGCCCGGCGCCCGCGGATACGTCTACTTCCACACCCAGTGCACGGACTCGGCGGCGGCAGGCCACGGATTGTCGCTCCTCTACGGCGGCTTCGACGGTTCGTCCGAGACCACCGCAGCCGTCGGCGACGAGGTTGTGGCCGCGCTCGAAGCGGCCGGCCTGGCCGTCGAGTGGGACCGCGACCCCGGTCGGGCGATCACCGTCAGCCCCCTGGACTGGCGCCGCCGCCTGGTCGGATAGCAACCGGGAACGCCTCGATGGCAGCCTGCCGCGCAGGTGTCCGGGCTTTCGGCGATCACATGTGACGTGGGCGGCCTACGCCTGATGCTGTGCTTCGACCAAGAGCCACATGACGGATCGGGGCGAAGGCCCGTGGCGCCCGAGGCTGTCTGCCGCACAGGCGAGAACGCGCTGAAGCGCTCGCGGAACTGTCGTACGTCCAGGGTGAGTTGCCTGTCTGCCTGTCCGGCCCGGCGCTCGGACGCGCTGCTCAAGCCCGGCGGATGCTCTGCCGTGCGCGGACGGGCCGGTCAAGACGCCGGTCGGGCTGCCGCTCGATCCGAAGGCTACTGGTCAACAGCCCTTTCGTCGGCGGTGGAGGACTGACGGCGGTCGCCTACGCGGCCGACGGAACGGTCCTGGCCAGTTTGGACCCGCCGGCCACGAGTCGATAGCCGGACCGGACGAGGAGGCCGAAGGCGGACAGGGTCGGCGTGGGGAGAGGACGGCGCATGGCACTGGGATCGGGCGGCGGGGGCGGCGGCTTTCAGTGGGATCCTGCCGGTCGGCCTGGCCGCGAACGCGACGTGCCTGGGCGCGGATGTGCTCCGGGTGAGTGGGCTCGCCGAGTTCCGCGCCGCGCCGGCCACCGCCCGCGCGTCCTCGCGCACGACGGTCGCGCACGTCGATACCGACCCCCTGATCGGCTCTCCGTCCTCGCAGGCGTGCTGGGACGTACTCGTGGCCGAGGTCTCGACGTCCCCCACGACCGGTGAGGCCCGCCACCGTTACGAACGGGAGAAGACGCCCAACCCTACTGCTGCGCCCCGCGCGGCCCCGAGCACCCCCGCGTCACCACAGGCCCGTGCCGCCCCACCGGACGGGCTGATCAATCGTCGGGTGTCGACTCTCGGCGCGCCGGCGGCTGTCGCGCGGGTCGTCCGCTGTGCCCTGTGTCGTTCATGCGCTCTACGGGCAGCGATCCGCCGGAGGTCGGGTGCGCGCGGCGAGTGGCCATCCCCGAAGTCCCGTCGTGCGCTCACGTCGACGGCGCGGCTCCCTGCCGTTGCCGGCGCGGGCCAGGGACACACAGATCCCCAGGGGTTCTCCAACGCCTGCTCGGGATCAGCACTTCGGCCGCCGAGCGATGGGCGGCTGGGGCTGTCGGAACCGCCTACGCGGCATAGATCGCCAGGTCAGACGCTTAGGGACGAGTAGCCGCAGCGGGGACGCCGGACTTCCGAAGCGCGCGGGCCAGATACTCCATCTCGGGAAGCGTTCCTGAGTAGTCACCATCCAGCACTTGGCGCAGCACAGCCCTGGCGTTCATCAGGTCAACGCCGAGCTCGGCCCGCAGCACGCGCATGATGGCGACGCTCGTCGCCGGCGGAGTGCTCACCTGCAGCCACGCGGGCCCATGCTCGGCGAGCATCTGATCCCGCCGTTCCGTCGGTACGGTGCCACCGCACACGGCTACAGCAAAGCCACAAGTGGAACAGGTCGACTCGACGTCCCAGCGCAACCGGCCATTCACCAGGGCCTGGACTCCCCAGCACCCCAGCTCCGCATCGCAGTCCTGGCACACCGCGGAGTACCGGACGGATTCGAAGACAGCCTGATCCATACCCACCCCCAACCGAGACGAGGGTAAACGACAAGGTCAGCCATCGTCGTCCACGCCTCCTCGCAGTCCCCACTCATCGAGGCTGGGGTGTCACCGACTTCATGGGCGAGGCCACCCACGGCAACTGGGGCCAGGCGCGGCCCCTTCCGCGGTCCCCGACTTCCTCGAGGAGCTGGAGGTCGTCCCGCCCGGGCTGATGGAGGTCACCGACCGGTGCCCCGACACCGAACCCCGCAATCGGAAACGGCATCCTCGTGGGGCCAGGCTTTGATTGCCCCACTGTCAACTGCCGCTTCCACGCGATGCCGACGGCTTCGAACACGCCGCGCTCGCGTCGCCGGCCGTGTGTCGGTGATCGATGCGAACATGCGCGAGAGAACGCTGCGAGAGGAACGGCATGGGCAGCTGGGACATCGGCCCCTTCGACAACGACATGGGCGCCGACTTCGCCGACACCCTGGACGAGGCCCCCGAAACGGAGCGCGAGAACATCGTCCGCACCGCGCTCACCTCCACGATCGCCACCCGGGGCTACCTCGACGCCTTCGAGGGAACGGAAGCCGTCGCTGCCGCCGCACTGATCGCGGCCCAATGCCCGGGAGGAGCACCGATCACCTCCTCCCACGGCCCCAAGGAGTCGATCCCGCCACTCTCCCTCGACCTGCGCGCACTCGCGCTCGACGCGCTCGACGCGCTCGACCGAGTCCTGGCGGAGGACAGCGAACTCGCCGAGCTGTGGGACGAGACCGGCGACGGTCCCCGATGGCGGCGAAACATCACCCACACGCGGCGGATCATCGATACTCGAGGCCGGCCCGCGCCCGATCGTCTGCTCGACCGGTAGGCTCGGCGCGCACACGACCGTCGGGAAGTTCCCATGGCTCGCCGCTGACCGGGCGAGATCAAAGCGCGGCTCTCACGGCGCATCAAGGCGCGTCGGCCCTCGACCATCCGCGGTCTTTCCGCCTCCGCCAACCGGCAGATCGCGATGTTCGAACGCCTTTACAGGCCGGCACCGGGCGAGGTGGTTCGGCGCCCCCTGCAGCGGGTTGCGGCAATCGTACTTCCCCGTGCGTTGGCGAGGAGAGGCACGCGTATCCGGTGACGACTATCGCGCATCCTGAGCGCGTGGTCGCAGGCGTGTGCCCGTCGAGGATGGCAATTGCCGTGTATTGGCTCAGTCGTCATGCGGTCAAGGGCGTGCAGGGAAGGTCGGTCGGATTTGCGCGCGGCTTGGCGAGTGGCGCGCGGTGGACTCGCGGGCCGGGGATATTTCGCCGGCGCGCCGGATACCCGTAGGCCAGACTCGACGCCCATGGAGGATGTGATCGCGCGGCGGGTCGGTGAGTTGGACGCGGATTCGGGTGAGGTGGCCGAGGACGCGCAGCATGCACTGATCGCCCTGGGGCCGCGGGTGCTGGACCGGTTGATCGCGGCAGCACCGGGGTTGGGCTCGTTCGGGCAGCTGTGCGCCATCGAGGTCTTCACCGCGCTGGGCGATCCGCGTCCCGGGGACGCTCTCACGCGCATGCTGGGCAGCGACAACAGCGTGGTCCGGCAGTGGGCCGCGGAAGCCCTGGGCGATCTCGGCATCCACCGTGCCGTGCCGTGTCTGTCGCAGGCCTATGAAGCCTTCCGGCGGCGGGGCGAGGATCCCGACGACTGTGAAGGCGGAGCGCTGCGTTGGGCGCTCACCGAACTCGGTGCCCGCGATGTCGTGCTTCCGGCCCGGGCCGCCGCGCTGCGGCATCAGGTTCCGGGGTTGGGTTCCGCATGGCCGACGGCCCATCTTGCCGAGGCCATCGAGGATCTCGCCGGCCACGGGCAGGCGGTGCTCTCCTTTCAGGTCTGGCAGATCGAGGCAGACGGTGGAGTGTATGGAGGTCACGGACCCGGCATCGACTGGAACATCGACCGCGGCAAGCTCTGGCCGCAGATCGTCGCCGAATGCCGGGAGTGGGCTCTGCTCGCGGCCGAATCCACCGGCACAGCTCGGGACTTGGTGGCGACGATCTGCTGGATCGACGCCGCCGATCTGTGATCGGTCCTCGGCCGTGACTCCGGAAACGAGCCACCAAGAGCCCGGACACCACGCCGGCCCCGACGACTTGGCCTCGTGGGACCGGTTGTGGACCGGTCGTCGCCGGCACCCGGAGGTCGCCGGCGCGACGCCGGTGGCGATGTACCGGGGCGGGACGTCCGTCCGATCGGTCCTGGCCCCTCGTGGCGAATGGACATATGCAGGTGCCGATGCACGTGTGGCCCGGCGGTCCCGGATCTCCACTATCTTCGGATGATGTTGAATCGAACGGCTGTTGCCGGGGTCGGCCTTGCCCGAGTGATGGCGCACTGTGGGGGCGATCCCGGGGCGGCCGTCCGGTACCTGGCGGGCGCCATCGCCTCGGCGCCCGAGGCCCCGGAGCCGTACGCGGTACTCGTCGACTTGTGGCAGGAACAACGACAGGGTCTGGCCGCGGCACTCGAGGGGGCCACTTCGCTGCCGGCGGTGTTGGCGCGGTCCTATGTCGCTTTTCTCGAGAACGACATGAACGTCGCGGTGATGGCACTCGGTTCGGTCACCGGCGCGCGACCCACCGTTGCCTGGGCCAAGGCTCCCTGGTTCGGTGACGCACGCTTCCTCGGCGCGGTGGGCGCAGAGGCGGTGGCCGAGGCGGTCATGCGGACCATGGACCACGGCCACGACCTTGACACACCAACGGTGCGGGGAGGGCTCCTTCCCTGGTTCGATGCCGTCGCCGTGGTCTGCGACCGCGAGCCGCTACCGGAGGCGATGGCCAAGATGGCGATCTTCCTGCGGGCATGTGGACTCACCGACGAGTCGTTCGCCCTCTGCGACCGCGCCGACTCGATGGAACGAGTCATGCTGACGGAGGTCGTACGGGCGGGCACATGGCGCAGGTTGGGTGACCCGGAAAAGACCGCGGCGGCGTTCCACCGCGCACTCGCCCTGGAGCCGGACAACTGGTCGCTGTACCTCGACCTGGCCGACCTGCACGCCGAGCAGGGCGATTTCGCCGCCGCGGCGCGCTTTGCGGGGGAGGGGATAAAGTACGGCCCGACGGAAACCACGCTCCGTGCGGCCGAGGCCGCCTACCGCGCCCGGCACACCGGTGAGCCGGACGCACTCCGCGACCTCATTGCCCTGGTCCCCCACCTGCCCAACGACTCGTACCGGGCACTGCTGATCGATCACGCGTGCGCAGGCCCCACCTTGCCTGCCGAGCTGATCACCGAGGCTCGTCGTCTCCTCCACGGCTGAGACACCGCTTCCGACACGGTGCGGGGCGGGAGCACGACCCTCGTCTACGGCGTGGACTTCGGGACGCGGGACGGGGTGACCTTCTTCTCCCGGACCGGGCCCGGTCCCGGCTGAACCCGGCGGCGGCCTCGTCGTCACTTGCAACGGCGACGGCCCTGGGTCTGTCCCGGGTGGGGACGACGATCCCTCCGACCTGCCGGGCAATTGCGAGTACGCCGACGTGCATCCGCCCTCGCCGCGTCGAATGCCGGTTCGCGTCGGCCGCGTTGCGGATTCGACGCGACGCGACGCGACGCGACGCGACGGGACGGGACGGGACGGGACGGGACGCGATGGGACGGGACGCGACTCGACGCGGGCGGGCTCGGCGTCCCGCGCACGAAGCGCAGACAGGTGGCTCGACGTCCGGTGCAACCCTTCGGCGTCCCACTCACGTATGCCTATGAGATCACCGGAAGTCGTCGAGATGGCCGGTGCGCGGAGACATGGAGGCATGCATGAGGTTTCGCGACTTGCGGCGAGCAACGATCGGTAGTGGTTGGGTCAGAACGTGCCTGGCCGCAGCGGGCGTTGCGGCGCTGCTCGTGGTGCCGACGCTGGCGCCGGCCGAGGCGGCGGCGTCGGCGGAGGCGTCGGCGGAGGCAGCGGGCGCGGTGCAAGCCGGCTCGCACCGGGTTGCGTCGGTGCAGTACAACCTCGGCGATCGGGCATTCGTGCCGCCGCCGGTCGAGGCGGGCCAGTACTATGGGGCGAACGAGCTTGCCGGGGTGGTGCATTACCCGACCGACCTGGCGCGCGGGCGCTTCCCGCTGGTGGTGATCCAGCATGGCCTGTGGGACACCTGCGCCGACCGCCCGGCCTCCGTCGACCTCGCGGCGGCGCTCAAGGCCAGGGACGCGGCCATTGCCGCCGGCGACACCGTCGAGGCCGAGCGGCAGCAGAAGTTGGCCGACGTCGCGGGCGACAGGCTGCGCGGTTGGCCGTGTGCGCCCGGGGTCGGGCAAATCTCCAGCAAGAGCGGATACGACTACCTCGCCCGGGACTTGGCCGCGCAGGGTTTCGTGGTGGTGTCGATCGGTACCAATGGCATCAACGCGACGTCGTTCGGGCAGGCGCCCACGGTGTACCACGCCCGGGCCGCCCTGCTCAATCGGCATCTGGCCATGTGGCAACAGTTGTCCGCGACCGGTGGCGGCGAACTCGCGCACCGCTTCACCGATCCGCGCGACGGTAGGCTCCGTCGGATCGACTTCCGCGGACGGTTGGACATGGCGAACGTCGGCACGATGGGCCATTCGATGGGCGGCGGCGGGGTCATGCAGCAGGCCGCCGACCTCCGCCGGGGCAATTGGCCGGCGGGTGTGACGGTGAAGGGTGTGTTCGGTCTGGCGCCGACCAGCAATTGGGACAACGAGCCGGTCACCCACATCCCGTTCGCGGTGATGTGGGGCACGTGCGACGCGGTGCGCGGCGGCAACTACTTCGAGTGGAACGCCGGGCGGAACACCGTCCCGATTCACAAATTCACCGTACGCGGGGCCAATCACGCCTTCTTCAACACCCAGTGGTCGCCGAGCAGCGGCCAGGTCAGCGCGGAAGACGACGCGGTACCGGGCAGCAAGCCCGGTACCTGCCTTTCCCAGGACGACCGCAACCTCGACCAGATCCAGCTGACCGAGCCCGCTCAACGCACTCTCACGTCCGCGTACGCCTCGGCGTTCTTCCGTCGCTACCTCCACGGTGAGACCACGTTCGACCCGATCCTGGACGGTACGCGGCGCCCGCCGGGGGTGCCGGCCGACGTGGTCGATGCCCAGGTGAGCCGGCCCGGCCCGGCCGGCTGAGCACACGGACCGGCGGGCCGACCGGGAGCGGCCCGCCGGGTCCGGGTCCGTGAAACCAACCGCTCGCGCTGCGCCCGGCGCCCAGGGACCGGCCCTGACGCAACATCAGGTGCGGGTCGGCAGTGGACGATCGACCACCGTCGGCCCCCATAGCGCGGCCGGGTCGCGTGGTTTGTCGCCGACCACGGCGAGGTCCTGCGTGAGCGGCGTACGGCGAGGTCGAACATGGATCGTCAGCCCGCCGACCCAGCCGGGGTGTCGGCGCGATTGCGTGGTGTTCGCTCTTGCCGACCGTCCGGCCCCGGCAAGACGTCGACGTCGATCGATCACGTGCTTCTCCGGTCGTTGCCTGCCTGGCTATCCCACGGCACCGATCGACACATCACAGCGTGAAGAGGCTCCCGACCTGCGGAAAAGCCGGTGGTCACGCCCCGGACTCGTTGAACCGTCAGCGGAGCCGGGCAGCGAGGCAGGCGTGTGATCACGTGTTTGCCGCAACCGCCTCCGCGGCCCGCTCGAGAAGGCGCTTTTCCTCGTCCGTCGTGAGCGGGACCTCCAGAACACGCAGCCAGTCGGCGAGTTCGCCGTCGCGGAGCGGGCGGTGCTCGGTGGGCGCATCGGCCCGGCGCACTGTGAGCGTGGCGTGGGTGACGGTGACATGCCGGTCGGGCAGGTGGCGGGTGACCATCAGCGTGCGCTTGAAGTGCGACTTCGGATGGGTGCTCGTGTAGTAGTGACCGATCTCGACGTCGACGGGCAGTACTGCCAGTTCGTCGGTGGAGTGCATCATCAGCCAGCTGTTGTCGCGCCGGCGGCGCATCTCCCACACGCCGTCGGAGTGGTCGACCCGGTAGCGCCAGCCGAGGTGGTCGTCCTGCGCGCCGTCCGCCAGCGGGATCGGGCGCAGCACGCTCATCCCGAATCCCGGGTCGCACAGCAGCCGTTGCCCGTCCAGCGCCACTTCGACGACCATGTGGGTACGGCCCTGCAGGCTGCCGTCCGCCGGGTCGCCGACACGCCCGAGACGGCGGCGTACGTCATAGCCCAGCCGCTCCAGTACGGCCGCGAAGAGCGTCGAGTGCTCGAAGCAGTAGCCGCCTCGGCCTCGGCCCACGAACTTGTCCTGTACGGCCGCCAGGTCCATGCCGCCGGGCCGCCCGAGGAACACGTCGATGTTGTCGAACGTGAACGTCCGTACGTGCGCCTCGTGCAACTCGTCCAGCGCCTCCCGCCCCGGCGTCCGCGCCGGGAGGCCGAGCCGCGCGAGGTAGCCGTCGAGATCGAGCCCGCCAACCTGCCAAAGATCGGTACTCACGCAGCCAGTCAACCAGTGCCCGGGTCCGGCCTGTCTGGAGGGTGTCGACGAGGAGACCGCGCGGATGTCACCGCCGAAGTAGTCGGCCCGGACGACACCGTCGACCTCGCGAGAGGCGAACGTGCTCGCCGCGTCGACTTCGCCGCAGAGCCGGATTGTCGCCGTTCGGCCGCCTCGAGGTGCGTGGATCGAGGAGGCGTCGAGGGTGCGGCGCGCGTTCAGTGGCCGGAAATGCTCGGCCGACATGGTTCGTTCGGCATCGCAGGGCTTCGCGATGTGCCGAAGTGGGGCATATTGGCGTGAAATCGGGTCCGGTCAACGCGTCCGGGTGTGCTGCGACGGCCAAAAAATACCGTGTTGTAGGAAATCGTTATACCCGAGCAAGGTGGATAAAGCGGATATCTACTGCTACTCGGACAATTCTATCTTGACGTGGAACTCTCCGTGATGGGAATCTCGGCTCCCCTCATCGAGGGTCTTTTCGGTTCCGGGCGGACGAAACGGTCTTCCGGGCGAGCGTGTCGAGAGGTCTCGGCTGCGGCTCTCGTGCCGGGCGGCACGACGGATTCCCTGGGCCGCAACTTACTTCTGCCCAAGAGGTATCACCATGTCTTCGCCTTCCAAGGCAACGCGTTGGGCCACCGCACTCGCCGTGCCGCTCGTCCTGGCCGCCGGCACGGCGCCGGCCTTCGCCACCGGCGACACGTACACCGTAAACCTGCACCAGAAGCTCCCACTGACCGCCACCAGCGATGGGGTGGAGCGGGGTGAGTGCCCGAACACGATCCCGGCCGACAAGGACGGGTGGCACTTCGTGCTTCCCACGAACGGGACGGACTTCGTCAAGCTGACCGTGACCTTCCAACCGGGCGGTCAGCAGGTGATAACCACCTTCGGTCCTCCCAGCGACAAGCACGCGTACGTGGCGTCGCCGGCCGGGGCCACGCTGACCTCCGCGGTCGCCCAGGTCAAGGGTGGCGAGGTGAAGTGGTTCAACCTCTCGCATGCCTGCCCGGCCAAGCCGCCGACAACGCCGCCGACCACCAAGCCCCCGACGACCAACCCGCCGACCACCGCGCCGCCGACCACTACTGTTCCCTCGACCAGCAAGCCGCCGGTCGACGGCACGAAGACCCCCGCGCCCGTCACCTCGTCGGCGGGTACCGGTAGTCCTTCGTCGTCCGCGTCGCCGACCGCCTCGGACTCGGTGGCCCCGACGACCTCGAAGCCCGCGACGACCGGAGGCGGCGGCAAGTCGCTCGCGCAGACCGGCACGGTCGCGGTGGGCGGACTCCTAGCCACCGCCGCGATCCTGGTCGGCGGCGGCATCCTGTTGCGCAGGCGCCGGGGCAACCACGCTGCCTGACGGTCCGAATCGGGCTCGACCGTGAACGACGGACCCCGTCGATCGTCCCGTCCCGCCGAGCTGATACTCGGCGGGACGGGACGACGAACACCGATCACGAGGATTCGCCCGAACTACCGTGCCTGCCGCGCCGGATCCTTCACCGACGCCCCGCGCTTCGCCCCCGTGCGGGGCAGGTCACGTCACTGGGGGGCTCCGAAGTTCTGGGTCCAGCGGGGGCCGCCGGGGGCGAAGTCGACTCCCACGCCGATGTCCTTGAACGAGCAGTTGAGGATGTTGGCCCGGTGGCCCGGGCTGGCCATCCAGGCGTTCATCACCGCCGCAGGGGACGCCTGCCCGGCGGCGATGTTCTCGCCCGATGCGCTCCATCGGTAGCCGGCCGCGCTGATACGTCTGCTCGAATCGGCGCCGTCCGGATTGATGTGGTCGAAGTAGCCGCGTTTGGCCATGTCGTGGCTGTGCCCCTGCGCCGCGGCCTGGAGCTTGGCGTTGTCGGTGAGCGGCCCGCAGCCGTGCTTGGCGCGTTCGGCATTGGTCAACTCCACGACCTGCCGGGCGAACGGCGTCGCAGAACCGGCCGCGGTGGTGGCCGGGTGCGACGGTTTCGCCGTTCGCGACGTGTTCCGGGAGTCCGGGCCGGTTTCGCCCGGTGGACGCTGGGTGCCGGGAGCGGTGGTGGCCCCCGCCGGGGTGCTGCCGCCGGAACCGGACGGCGATGAGGCGGCCGATGGGGGATCGGTGCGTATCGGGCTGGGTGTGCCCGCCGTCGACACCGCTGCGGGACTGGTCGCGGCGACGGCGTGGGCGGGCGAGTCGCCCGACGCTAGCGCGGCGCTCTGCGAGTTGCGGTCGGCCGCCGTGCGGTCACCACCACTGCCGCCCACTGTTGCGGCCGCTGTCGCGACGGCCGCCACGGCCACCGTGATCGCCACCGCGCGGGCGGTGTTGTGCCCGCGCCGGCGGTGTCCGGACCCGGCCGCGCGCCGCCGGCCCGAACGGCGCCGCCTTGATGCGGTGCGGGAGTCGTTGTTCACGTACCTGCGCCCCTTTCCTGTGAGCCGGCCCGGAGCGGCCGACACATAGGAGACCGGGTGGCCGGAGAGGCATAACGAAAAAGCCGAGCCGATTTCCGAATCCGCCTCGGCCCCGCCGGTTCGGTGGAAGCGGCGTGGTCGGCCGCCGACGACTTGTGTTCGCGCGCGACACCGCGTTCGGAGTAGTGCCCCGGCTTTGCGAGGGTCCCGACGAGGTCGAGGTCGAGGTCGACGTCGACGTCGACGTCGACGTCGCCGGCAGTGTTGACGGCTGGGTGGGTCGCGCGTCGCGGTGTGACCCGGAGAACTCGCTATGGCGGATGACGTCGCTGCCGACGTACTCGGTGAGCACGACGGCCAAGCCGCCAAGCGTCCATGTGGCCACCGCACTCCGCCGGTCAACCGGATGCGGGCCGCAGATTGTTCATGAGCAGGCCGAGGGCGAACTCGAAGCGCTCGTGTCCGGTACCGGAGATCAACTCGGCGGCATGGCGTCGAGTCTGCGGGAACTT
Organism: Embleya sp. NPDC025285; assembly: GCF_055558835.1. Lineage (NCBI taxonomy): Bacteria > Bacillati > Actinomycetota > Actinomycetes > Kitasatosporales > Streptomycetaceae > Embleya > Embleya sp. NPDC025285. Next base: position 5,060 of record NZ_JBVHLU010000064.1, on the reverse strand, counting down.
CTCGGCAGGCAGTGCGGTGAAGCGGTCCAACAACTCCTCGCGGCTGAGTACCCATTCCTGGTCCTGGTGCCGGCGCCGTTGCCGGACCAGCGACTACGAGCGGCGGATGTTCGAGTACGGCGCCGAGGCCGTGCGCAGCAGTCTCGAGAAGCTGCCCGCCTTCGCCCCCGAAGCGAACCTGTCCTGAGACCGGGATTCACCCTGCGCGATCGACCGGACCCGCCCGGTCGATGTGTGGCGAACCCCCGAGAACCCGGAGCAGGCCGTGGCCGCGATACTGGAGCCCGGCTTCAGTGCGCCGGTGGACTTTGATCTGTTACTGGAATCTAACAAATTGGCCGAGTAATTGACATTCATAATACCGCGAATATTTTCGCGAATACGTCGCAAAACCATGGTCGCCGTGCAGCGCCGGCCGCAGGCGATTTCGTGGGTCGCAGTGGGTGTGGCGGTCCTCGGATTTCTCATCACCATGGAGATGTTCGCCCGTCGCTACGGCCTACCGGGGCCGATCACCAGCCAGGCGCGCGAGGTGATATTCGCTCCCCGTTCGGGGCAGCTGCTGTATGCCGGGTTGACGTTGACGATGGTGGTGCTCACCTGGCGGCAACGTTTTATTGCGGTGAGTGCGGCAATCGGCATCGACATCGTCTTCTGGCTGGTGCGGTGGGTGGTCGATGCCAGGATGAACTACGGTAACGGCGCGTTGTGGGTGATTTTTGGCTGCGCGGTCTTTGCTCTCACGCGCCGCACCGGCCGGGAACGCGTCCTGATGCTGAAGGGCGCGGGACTGGGACTGCTACTGGTGGCAGGCCACAAGACCGGCGCTACCTGGCTGCTCATCACGTCGGAAACCCGCCCGACTGTGCTCGACCAGTACGTGGCGACTGCCGATCACGCGCTGGGTGACCCGTCGTGGCTGGCCGGCCGGATGGTCGCGGCCACCGACCCGATCAGCTCCGATGTGCTCGGCACCGTCTATGGTCAGCTTCCGCTGGCAGCGGCCATCGTTGCGCTGTACCAACTGCGAAACGTAGTGGTCGAGCGCCGCTTCCCGGGCCATCACCTGGTGCGCACCTTCCTGGCCATCGGCCTGCTCGGGCCGAGCATCTACATGATCTTCCCGGTGGTCGGACCGGTCTTCGCCTACGGCCCCGACGGCGGGCCCTGGGCAATGGCCGACCTGTGGCCGAACACGCCGCCGCCGATCAGTACCCCACTCTCGATGCAGTTCGACGAGATCACCCCTCGCAACTGCATGCCCAGCCTGCACACGGCGTGGGCTACCATAATTTTCGTTCACTCTCGCAAGGGCTCGCGGTTTATCCGATTCGCAGGAACGTTCTGGCTGATTGCCACGCTCGCGGCCACGCTGGGATTCGGCTACCACTACGGCGTGGACCTCGTGGCCGGTGTGGTTTTTGCGCTCACGATCGAGACTGCAATGCGCTCGCTCGACCGGGGCTGGGACTGGCAAGGAATCTGTCTGGTCATCTACGGCGCGACGGTTTTCGCTGTGCTCCTGGTGTCGTACCGCTATCTGCCGATGGAGATGGCCAGATATCCGTGGGTGTTTGGACCACTGCTCATTCTGGCGATGACCTCGGTCATCTACGCCTATGCGCGGACCACCAATGTGTGGGACCCGAAGGCCGCGCCGGCGGAGCAGGTGGAACCGCAACTCCAACCGGCGTGATCGCTGTGCACCCGGTCACGTCACCACCGACCGTGTGCTCAGCGGTGGTTTCACGGCCCCTGGACGACTGATGCAAGGGGTCCCCGCGGACACGAGGTGAGGGTGTCCAGGCTCGGTGTGCGAACACGGAGACTGGACACCCTCGTTGCCGCACTCTACGCGCGGGTGCGGGTGCGGGTGCGGATCGACGATCGGTCGAAGGCTCCGCCGGAACTGCTGCCGGTGCGACCAGGGATCGGCATCGCCCCGAGGCTCGGCGACGCGAAACTCCCACCCGCCCCGCTGCTGGTTGCCCAAGCCCTCGCGCGGGCCCGGCTCTACGACGCGGAGCACGACCGGGCCCGTCAGTTGCAGCAGGGGCCGCTGCCTCGTGCCCTTCCCCCGACGCCGGCCCACCGCGGCGGCCCGCTACCTGCCCGCGACCGAAGGAACGGAAGTCGGCGGGGACTGTCCAAGGGGCCCGTGTCGCTGCGCCTGGTGCGCAGCCGGACCCTGATCTGCGAGGTCACCGACGGCAGTGCCAGTCTGCGTCGGATCCGTCGTGCGGCGACGAGGATGGCCGCGGCTGCCGAGTTTCTTGCCGTGGTCGGCGACACGTCGGCGGGCCGAGACGCCGGGCACCTCGCTGCCCACGCGGGGCTCGCGCCGGTGCCGCGGGACTCGGACCGAGCATTGGGATGCCCCGCCCTTGGGGAGCGATCATCCCCCCTTTCCCGACAACAGCCCCCGTCAAGGGCTTGGCGTCGTGGGTGCGCGTACCTAACATGTGAGCGAAACATGAGCACGACTCATATTTAAGGGTTCCGTATGATCTCTCATCACTCCGAAGCCCGCCTGTGGTTGCTGAGCACGCCCGGCACCTCCTACGCCTTCCGGTTGGACGCCGACGACGTCCCCCGGCACGTGCACTGGGGTCGGCTGCTGACCCTGGAGCAGGCCGTCGTGATAGCGGCTGACCTACCCGCCGAGGATCCCGGCGGCGACGATCCCGGCGGTGAGGAGTACGCGGTCGAGGGCGCACTGCGCTTCGGGGCGCCGTCGCTGACCGTCCGGTTCGAGGACGGCGTCCGCGGCTTCGAGTGGAGGTTCGTCTCGCACACGGCCGAGGACGGCCGGCTCACGCTCCACTTCACCGACCGCGTCCGCTCCCTCGGTCTCGGCCTGAACTACCGGATTCGGGACGGCGATGACCAGATCGAACGCTGGGCCGTCCTCACCGCGGACGAGGCCGTGGACGTCATGCGGTTCGACTCCGCCGCCTGGACACTGCCTGCCCGTGACGACTACCGCGTCAGTCATGTCGTGGGGGAGTGGGGCCGGGAGTTCCAGCTCCAGCGCGACCGGTTGCCCGTCGGGGAGACCGTGCTCACCAGCCGCCTCGGCATCACGGGACAACACGCCGGACCCTGGCTGATGCTCGACGCGCACGACGCCGCAGAGGAGCACGGCGAGGTCTGGAGCGCGGCCCTGGCCTGGAGCGGCAGCCGCCGGATCACCCTGCGCCGCGACCCCTACGGCCGCGCCTCCTGGACCGGCGGCTTCGGCCACGAGGGCCTGGTCTGGAAACTGGCTCCCGGCGAGAGCCTGGAGACCCCCGTCTTCACCGGGCTCTACGCCTGCGACGGCTTCGGCGGCACCAGCCGCCGCTGGCACGCCTACATAGAACGCCGGGTGTTGCCCGCCCGTCCGGCCGAACGCCCGCTGATCTTCAATTCGTGGGAGGCCACCGAGTTCGACATCACCGAGAAGCAGCAGACCGAACTGGCCGAATTGGCCGCCGGTATCGGTGTCGAGGTCTTCGTGGTGGACGACGCCTGGTTCGGCGCCCGCACCAGCGACATGGCCGGGCTCGGCGACTGGTGGCCCAACCCGGACCGCTTCCCGGACGGTCTGAGCCCACTCGCCGACCACGTTCGTGCGCTGGGCATGGGCTTCGGCCTGTGGGTGGAGCCCGAGGCGGTCAACCCCGACAGCGACCTGTTCCGTGCGCATCCCGACTGGATCCTGTGCCAGGACGGCCGCGCCCGTACCCAGCGCCGTAACCAGCACGTACTGAACTTCGCCCGCCGCGACGTCCGTGAATGGGCGGTCGAATGGCTGGTCAGGACGGTCACAGAGCTGGACGTCGTCTTCCTCAAATGGGACATGAACCGGCCCTTCAGCGAGGCCGGGCAACCCGGGGCCGCCGACCCCGACCGGGTGTGGATCGAGCACACACGCGGCGTCTACGAGGTGATGGACCGGCTGCGCGCCGCCCGCCCGGGCCTGTACCTGGAGTCGTGCGCGGGCGGCGGCGGCCGGGCCGACCTGGGCGTGTTGGCCCGCGCGGACCAGGTCTGGACGTCCGACAACACCGACGCCGCCGACCGGGTCGCGATCCAGCACGGACACTGTCAGATGCTGCCCGCCCGGACCATGGGCGCCTGGGTCACCGACAGCCCGAACAGCTTCACCGCCCGCCCGACCTCGATCCGGTACCGCTTCCATGTCTCGATGGCCGGAGCGATGGGCATCGGCGGCGACCTGCGGAACTGGAGCGAGGAGGACATGGCCTGGTCCCGGACGCTGGTCGAGCAGTACAAGCGGATCCGGCCCGTGGTGCACGGCGGTGTCCAATACCGCCTGGGGGACCACGCCGTGCAGTACCTCACCCGGGATGAGGTCGTCGTCTTCCGGTTCCAGCCGTCCGCGCTGATGCGCTCGGTTGCCCGCACCCGGCTCAAGGGCCTGGATCCCGACGCCCGTTACCGGGACGAGGCCACCGGCGCCGTGCACGAAGGTGCCGTCCTGCTCGGTCACGGCCTCCCGCCGCTGCTGTCCTTCGACCGGACGAGCGAACTCGTCCACCTCGGCAGAGTGCCCCGATGACCCTCGCCCCGGTACGGCCCGAGGCCCTCGCCGAGCCGACCCACAGGGTCGGTCCCGGCTGGGTTGTCCTGTACGTCCTGGCCAACGCCGGGATGTACATCCCGATGCTGGTGTCGACCACGTTCCTGATGCCCGAACAGATCGCCAGGATCGACCCGGACGGAAAGGTCGGCAGCTACGCCTGGGTCAGCGCGATGGGCGCGATCTCGGGAATCGTCGTCGCGCCGCTGGCCGGCGCGCTCTGCGACCGCACCACCGGTCGGTTCGGTCGCCGCCGGCCGTGGATGATCGCGGGCTCGCTGGCCTGCATGGCGGCGCTGGTCTGCACCGGCGTTCAGACGACGGTCGTCGGGGTCGCACTCGGCTCTCTCGTACTGTCCGCCGGCTTCATGATCATCGGTGCCGGGCTCGCCCCGGTGGTGGGGGGGGGGGGGGGGGGGGGGGGGGGGGGGGGGGGGGGGGGGGGGGGGGGGGGGGGGGGGGGGGGGGAGAGGAG